>CAIWDF010000088.1 GCA_903911435.1 uncultured Bacteroidota bacterium | reverse complement strand
CCGCAAAGTTCCCCGCTGGCGCAGGCATGTTTCGCCTGTGCCTATTATTATGTGGCGTCTCGCCACAATACATTCTTTTCAATCACAAATATAACATTAATATCACTCCAAAAAAAATCCCGCCCTTTTTCAAGAGCAGGATTTTCATTTTAAACTTAAATATTATTAAACAGAAATTTTCAAATACGTTACAAAAGCTTTTTTATTTGATGAATTACTAACAACAATAAATTCACCAGTTCCAGGAATATCATTTTTTACAACTTCCAACATTTCACCCATTACTAAAGTAGTACCAGTACTACAAACACCAGTTTTTAAATTCTGTCTACAAACCTTTACAGTAACACCCTTAGTTTCTAAAGTAAATTGCATGATATGTTTTTCAGGCACATTAGTTGCAAAAACTCTCGATTTAAATTCCAACACACCCAACTTTCTTGGTTTTTTCTTTTCAGTCGGTTCAACACTTTTCTTAATACCATTAAATGTAAAACGTTTTGCCAAATCCTTATCTCCAATTGATTTTGCATAAGTCCTTCCAGCCTTAATACAACCCATACAAGTAGTTAAAAAAGTATCAACTATCACTTTATTACCAGTACTCAAAGTATTAATATCTTGGCTCAAATCAATTTTAGTAGTATTCATTGCCCAAGCATTATCATGCAAATCTTTAAAACTAGTTTGCATTGCAGTCGTAAACCCCTTAGCATCAAGCGCAGCAGCATTACCAGTTGCATTAATCCTTGCCCAAGTAATTTCCCAACTTGTATGAAAATTACCAATATTTCTATCCCTCACAGCTTTATTAAAAGCAGCCAAACCGAAACTATTTTTAGTATCAGTTATAGTACCTGCACTTATGCACTTACCAATAACATAATCCAAAGTAACAGTTAACGGAAGCTCATCATCCATAAACTTATCACGTTTCACAGTTTCACCCTTGTTAAGTTTTTTCATACCAAGTGTGCCCACCATATCATTTACTGCTTTCTTTTGAATATCATATTTTGCAGTAACCCATGGATTTTTATAATCTACATCTAAACCAATAATACCTGTATAATTAGCCATAAACAAAGCTCTCAATACATCCCCGAAAGGAACTACGTCTTCAATTTTGATTCTCATAATTTTATCATTTTAAATTTAACTGCACAAATATATTAAATTATTTGATTCCCGAAATATGTACAAACATTTCTTTTCTTGAAACATTTGACCCAGCTTTTAGTAATCTTTATTCCCAACTGTGTACATTCAATTCCTCACCGTGTACTTTGACATCCTGACCGTGTACTTCCATTTCCTCACCGTGTACTTTCATTTCCTTACCGCTTCATTTTATCCCTCACCGTGTACTTCCATTTCCTGACCGTGTACTTCCACTTCCTTACCGTGTACTTCCATTCCCTTACCGCTTCATTTTTTTTACAAAACGTAGCAAATGAACACTTTACCATTTTTGACCGCCTCGCTCGTGCCGACCAGTTCGGTGGCGAAACAGGAGAAAAGAAACTTACCCGAAAACGATTTAAAGAAGTACTCCTCTCCATACAGCACCTAAGCCTCACTGAACAAGGACTACAACTCGATAAATTCATCACCGACTACCGCAAAGAAGTAAAGCAAATAGATGATATATTAGTCATAGGGGTTAGGGTGTGATTGATAGAAGATGAAATGAATAAAGAGAATGACACAAGAATTTATAAAACAAAAAAATCCATTTATAAATTGCATTGAAATATTTTATAATTTTGTATTGACATAATAAATATTCATTTGAAAGGGTTAATTTTTATATTGTTTCTTACCTCCTTTGTTAAGGCTAGCAGCGCTCAAGTGAATACTTCACTATCGTTACAACAATTGTATTTTGGCCCCATGAGTTTAGGACCTACTGACTACACAAAAACGATTAATTCGAAATTTAATCTCAATAAAACATTTTCATTGTACGAACTACAAAACGACCCAAAGTACGCAAAACAGATGTATTACAATAATTCTACTCATTCGGGAAGGGAAATGATGTATATCTATCACAACCGATTTTATTCTGTTGCCGACCTAACACAAGAACATGGAAGTATTCAGAGTTCCCTATTCTGCGGCACATTCAATTATTTGCTTTTATTACTAAATGTTAAACAATAAAGAAATTAAAAATGAAAAAGGTCTCTAAAAAACAATTATTGTCTACTCTGCTTTCAGAAACTAAATTAGGATGGAGGGCAAAACGTGCATTCGCTAACAACGGAATAAACACCATAGGCGAATTGATTCAACTAAGTAAAGTTGATATTTTAACAATGGGCATTGTTAGTGCCACCTATTTCCAAATCATCAATTATGTGGATGAACTTGGACTGAATTTTAAGGCCTATAATCAAAAGAAAAATTAGCTGCGCTGAGAAGCTAAAGTTACTTCGTGTTGACAGTTCTCAACACATTCCTCGACAAGTGTTAGAAAAACCTTTTAACAGAACTGTTTTTATTATATTTGTAACCATTAAATCCTACTATTTGAGAAGTAGGACGAGTTAACATCAAATAAAACGGGGAAGCCGAAAACCGAAACTAGGAGGCAAAACAATCCAATAATTATGAAAAAAAGATTACTAACATTCGCATTCATTACTACAGCAGGATTAAATTACCTGTCAGCACAATCAACCTCTAATTGGCCCTATTGCTCTGCCGATTTTGACGATGCACAAGGGTTCCCAGTGGCAGATGCTGTTAACAGTGTTTCGTTAGGAACACTCACGAATACCACCAATGCTCAATATGCAGCCCCTCACTATGTTTTGTACGACAATCTGGCGATACCAAGTCTTGTAAAAGGCAATACCTACAGCTTGTCTACAGCTTTTAATGTGCAAGGTGGAGCAGGTTACGGAGTTTGGATAGATTATAATCAGAATAATACCTTCGAAGCAAGTGAATTGGTGATGGGCTCTACAGCTTCGGCATGGCTTACCATTGGCTCCAACACTGTGATGACACAAAATATCACCATTCCTTATAGCGCTTTGCCGGGTAATACACGTATGCGTGTGCGCATTGTAGAAGACGATAATTACACAGCTACAAACGGAGCGGCAATTTTGGCTTGCAATGTTAGTACGTCTGTTATCAATGTGATGGATTGGGGCGAAACGGAAGATTACATTATCCGAATTGCTTCTTTGGTTGGAATTGATGAGATGAACGAAACAAGTCATTTGAAGGTGTATCCATCTCTTGCTACTTCTACACTCACCGTGAGTACTCCCTTGGTTGAAAATTCTACCTATATCATTCGCAACCTTACGGGACAAGAACTGCAAACTGGGACTATAACCAACACCAATCAACAAATCAGTATCGCTGCACTTGCCCAAGGTGTTTACTTCTTGCACGTTTTTAATGAAACTGGTTCATTAGGTCAACAAAAGTTTATTAAATCAAAAGAATAATTAAAATAGCAGGTGGCAACAACTCGTTTCCACCTGCTATTCTTTTCCACCCTGCTTTTAGTCGCAATACCATCCTCATCTTGTGATGACTATCTTCCGAATAGCACCTCAACTGTAACTTATACAACAAACATTCGTTATTGTTTAAGTTGATTCATCTTCTAACTTGGAACATTGAAAACAAAACCAACACCAAATACATTTTCTATTTTTAAATCGGAATCATCCCTTAAGTATTTTCGTAATTTGGTGATAAATACATCCAAACTTCTACCTAAAAAATAATCGTTCTCTCCCCAAAGTGCGCTCAATAGCTCTTCTCGTTTCACCACTTTGTTTCGATTTTCCGACAAGTACTGAAGAATCTTACTTTCTTTTTCGGTGATTCGTTTTGTATTACCATTGATGGTTAATAATTGATTTGCGAAGTCGAATGAAAACTTGCCAATGTCAATAAGTTCCGATTTTTTATCCAGCTTCCGCCTTATCATTGCTTTTATTTTCCAAAGCAACTCTTCTTCATCAAACGGCTTGGTGATGTAGTCATCAGCACCTAGGTTATAGCCTTTTAGTTTATCTTCTTTCATCGATTTTGCCGTGATAAAGATGATGGGCATCTCTTTACTTTTAAACCGAATGACTTTTGCAAGTGTAAAACCATCCATTTTTGGCATCATCACATCAAGCAAACACAAGTCAAAGGTATTGCTCTCGAATGACTTTAAAGCCAATTCGCCATCCTCACATCGTGTTACATCAAATCCCTCTGTCTCCAAATAATCAACCAATAAAATCCCCAAATTGAGATCATCTTCAGCAAGTAGTATTTTATTACGCTCCTTATGCATTTGGTAATGTGATAATAAATTTTGTACCATTATTAATCTCACTCAGCATATCTATTTTTCCTTCATGTAGTTCAACTATCATCTTAACATATGCCAAGCCGAGTCCGAAACCCTTTACATTATGCAAATCTCCTGTTGGGACTCTAAAGTACTTATCGAATATTTTTTTTTGATATTCCTTATCAATGCCAATACCGTTATCAGAAATCACCACTACCAACTTCGTTTCCGAATTATAAGTCTCTATCTTTACTTCTGGATTTTTTGTAGCGTATTTTAGGGCATTGTCAATTAAATTACAAATCGCATTGGTAAGGTGAGTTTTATCTCCCATCACCTTCACCTCTCTGGCATTCATCTGCAAAGTAACTGTTCCTTTCTTGTTTTCAATTTGAATACCCATGCATTTCAACGAATCATTAATCGTTTGATGAAAATCAAGCATCGTCTTTTGAATTGGAATTTCACCTCGTTCCAAGGCAGTCATGCTAAGTACTTGTTCCACTTGTAGCCTCAACTTTTCATTCTCTTCGAGTATAATTTCCGAATAATGTTTTATTTTTTGTTCTTGTTTTATGTTAATATCCTTTTGTATCATTTTCCCTGCTATAGCAATATTAGTAAGAGGTGTTTTAAACTCATGAGTCATATTATTCAAAAAGTCTGTAGTATGCTCCAACATTTTTTTCTCCTTAATAAGCGAAAGAATCGTTCGCCAAAATAAAACCAAAACAATAATGATTAATAAAACCGAAGAGATAAATAGTGTTCCCATTTCAGCCACTATATATTGCTTTTTATCCGGTAGAATAAGTTTCAATTCAAGTCCGTTGGCGCTTGATTCATCCTCGATGCATTTCATATAACAGCCTTGTTGGTCTTGATAGGAGTTTTTCAAACACATCTTCCGTTCTGTTTCTGGTTTGGCTACTACATAAGTGTAATCAATATGAAAATTATAGAATCCCATATAGTACATAAATAGCGAATCGAGTTTGCGTACCTCCTCTTTTCCAAGTTTTGCAGTACCTTCGGGTCTGTTTTGCATGTTCATGCAAGCACCCATTCTCATACAGGTAATCTTGTCCGAACGAAGTGCCTCCGTGGTTCGCGATAGCACCATGTTTGCCTTTTCATTAAACATTTCTTCTTTTACTTTAGCTGTCTGAAATATCCAATTCACTTGTATAATCAACAAGATGATTAAAGCAAATGAAGAGATGGCTATAAAAAGATAGGTTCTATTGAGTTTCATGTTGTGCACAAAATTAGCCATTTATTATCGTAAACAACTTGCATTAACAAGTCATTAACAAAACAATAACTAGTCAATAACAAGCTTGCTTTCTTACTCGTCTTACTTTTGTCAAATAAACTTAATCTTAAATAAAAATGAAAAAACTAATCTTAACATCAGCAACAGTATTATTCATTGGTCTTTCGGCATTCGCATGCGATGGTAGCAAGTGCACCAACAAATGTGAGAACAAAAACAATCAAAAAGAATGTAAGAAAGATGCAAGTTGCGAAAAAAAATGCAGCGGCAATCAATCTTCTGTAGATTTCAAATGCAAAAAAGACAATGAAAACTGCAAGAAACAATGCACCATGAATGGTGAAAAAAAAGGAGCTAAACCGGGAGACAATAAATAATCGGATTATCTTTGTAGATGTTTTTAGCTTATGTTGTTTATCAAATCAACATAGCTAAAAACATTTGTTCTTTCATCTTTACCCTTATCACTAAATCAACTCAACCATCTTTTAACCATGAAAAAAACATTTATCTTCTCCATTCTTTTTCTTTCTGCTTTCAATCAAAATGCTCAAAGCACCATCAGCAATGGCCGATACTTCCCTTGCGTCAAAAAAGAATCGCTCAACAACCTAACATTGATTGGCGACATCAGTCCCGATTTATGGACCACCATGCGAATGCCAAACACCAAACGAAAAGAATTGGACCAACTACGACAAAATAAATACTCGCTTGGTTATTACCTCTATCCTAAGGGAGGATATGATGAGTTCGTACAATATGTCTCAGTAGAAATTTCGACAACTTGCAACGGAAAACAATGCACGGCTTCTAGCCGAGGCAAAGCACTTAGTGAAGAACAAAAACACTTGCTCAACAACACCGACCTTGGTAGTGATGCAACCTTAAAAATAAAATTCTACCTCACCGACATCGATAATCTTAACCACAACAATGAGCTTATAGATGGCGAACAAACCATCACTATTGTTCCCGAAAAAGAAGCCGAATTTCCAGGAGGATACGGCCAAATAGCTCCTTCGTTGATGCAAAGCATACAAGCCAAGACCTTTGAAAAGATGTCGCTGCAAAGCATACAACAACTTGTAGTTCGATTCACCATCCCCGAAATTGGAAATCCTGTCGACATCAAAATCATTAAATCATCCATGGATCTTCGCACCGACCAATTAATGATTGATATTATTAATAATATGAAAGGTTGGAAACCTGCCGAAAATTCCAAGGGAATAAAACAACGTCAAGAATTTACCATCCCACTTGGTGGTTCCGGTGGTTGTTAGTCGATGTGAACTAACAACTCTTCTTCATTTCAACATTTCTTCTCGCCTTTCGTATTCGCACGAAAAATTATTTCTTGTCTCATTTTTTTTATTTCCCATAAGTTTTACTTACTTTTGTTCATCAATTAAATAAAAACAAAAAAAACGTCATCATGAAAAAACTTACTCTACTTTTCGTCTTCAATCTCATCTTTGTTTTTGGAAACCATTGGGGTAGCACCTTGCAAGCACAATGGATAGCCCAAACACCTCCAAGTGGTACCACAAGTTTATATTCCGTTTTCGCAATCGATACCAACACCGTTGCATGTGCTGGTGCAGGGCGAGTAATCCGTTCGAACGATGGTGGCACCACTTGGACTGCTCCCATTCAATTAGGAGGAGTGAACCTATATACCATTCACAGTGGCATCAACACCAATTGGCTTTCACTTTCATCCAACACCGGATGGATGGTAAAAGTTACTTCCACAGGTGGTGTCAACCTTTCTTACGGTGCCATTGATAGTGTGATGGCAGTACATTTCAACACCTCTAGTTGTGCCACTGCAGTGGGCCTTGTAGGTAAAATAGAAACCACTTGCGATTCGGGTGCCACCTGGACAGTAAGGTCGTTCACTGGACTAGCACTCAATTCTGTTTGGTATGCCAATACCAACATCGGTGTGGCTTGCGGTGTATTTGGCAGCATCAAACGTACCCTCGATGCTGGCGCCACTTGGGCCTCTGTAACCTGTCCTGTTTCTCAAAATCTTAATGCAGTCACCTTTGCCGATTCGGCCACTGGCTACATTGTTGGTAACAGCGGTACCTTCCTCAAAACCATTGATGGTGGTGCCACCTGGACTTCTATGCCTCTTTCCATCACCAATAATATCAATGGTGTTTATTTCGTTTCGCCCGATACAGGTTTCATTGTTGGTGCAGGAGGTCTTATCAAACGCACTGTTAATGGTGGTGTTTCATGGACTTCAATGTCATCAGGCACCACACAAATATTACGTTCCGTGCATTTCACCAATTCGGTTACTGGTTGGGTATGTGGCGATGGTGCTGTACTTCTCAAGTATTGCCCTACACTTGCAGCCTCTGGTAGCATCACAGGTTCCTCCACCGTTTGCGCAGGCGACACCATTACTTACACCGCTCCCCTTGTAGCTGGTGCCTCCAATTATACTTGGTCCACACCTACCGGATGGTCGGGAGGATCTACTACCAATACCATTTCGTTGGTAGCAGGTTACACTAGTGGCAATATCAACTTTGCTGCCAACAATTCTTGCGGTGCTGGCACACCCATCAGCCTTGCTGTCACTGTCAATTCACCACCCGTGCCCATCATCACTCAGTCCTACTCCACTCTCTTTTCGAGCGCATCCTCAGGCAATCAATGGTACCTCAACGGTTCGCCAATAGCTGGAGCCACCGCATCTTCTTACGCATTCACCTCCAATGGTAGTTACACAGTAGTGGTGTCTGCCAATGGATGTTCGTCCACTTCACTTCCTCGCGTCATTACCAATGCAGGCATCGAAAACCCTAACGAGGCCAATACCGACTTCACCGTTTATCCCAATCCAGCAAAGGATTTTATTCATGTCACTTTATTATCAAAGCAATTCACCAAACTTAAACTCACCGATGTCCTTGGCAACACCATGCTCGAGTCCACAATCAACAATGCCGAGTCGAACATTGATATTCGCCAATTCGCCAAAGGAATTTATTTCATTCAATTGCTTGACGATAAAAATTCAATCCGAACACGTAAAATTCTGGTGCAGTAATTTGATAGGTTAATTGATAATGTAATATCTAAAATCTAAACTAAGGAGTCGTGTTCTCCTTAGTTTAGTTTCTTCCAAAATATTACTTTATCCTCTCCGTCATTCCAAAAGTCTTTGATAACAGCTTCGCGTCTATAACCTAGTTTGTCGTAAAACTCTCTGGTCAATGCATATTGATCAAGGCTAGATGTTTCAACAATTAAAATTCTTTTGCCCGAGTCACTAAGTAGTTTTTCTATAAAGTTCATCATTTTCTTTCCAATCCCTTGTCCTTGCAGTTCCTTTCTTAAAGCAATGGCGTATAAATTATATGTCCCATTAGTTAATTTTTCTGGGGCACAATATCCTATTGCTATTGGTCTATCATTGTCAATATACGTAAACCAAATGTCGTCTGAATCTGAGTTATTAAAATAATCAGAAATCATGTCGTCAAGATATTCCGATGCAAAAAGTTCACTTGAATCCAAAACTTCCTTTAATCCAGTCAAGTCTTTAATTTGAACTTTCCTAATGTTGCTGTCCTCCATCATTTTTTTTATGCTTGTCAATTATTGTAGTTATCTTTAATACCGTATTTATCTTGCACCTAACATATCCATCTACTAAACAAAATTATAAAAAACTCATTGATAATTAATCTTAATCTAAAGAAACAAATTGCTTTTATTCTACGTGACATGAACGATTTTTATAATCAACTGGGCTAAGTTCTTCTCATTACTTATGGCAATTCAAAAAAGTGCTAAGCATATCTTTTTCAGTTTTGCGTATAGCTAGTGCCAAGTACTAAACTCTAATATCCAACTCCTATCATTCGTAAATTCCTACTATTCACATTTCGTGAAACACCAATTCTTAATTATGAATTCTTCACCCTAGATAAATTCTACAACTCTAAAAATCAAAAATTCTAAAACTCCTCTTCTAACTCCCAACATCCTTCCTCCAAATCCCCCCCTTTATTTCCGAACAATCGACTTATTTATTCATCCTCACATGCTTCTTTTTCATGATGAGGACTTATTAATTCATTTTGAGGTCTTACTATTCCATTCTGAGGTCTTACTAATTCATTCCGAGGTCTTACTAATCCATTTTGAGGTCTTACTATTCCATTCTGAGGTCTTACTAATCCATTCCGAGGTCTTACTAATCCATTTTGAGGTCTTACTAATCCATTCTGAGGTCTTACTAATCCATTCCGAGGTCTTACTAATCCATTCCGAGGTCTTATTTTTTCTCAATATAGCTTTCTTTTTCTCAATATAGCTTATTTTTTCTCAATATAGGCATGTTTTTTCACTCAAATCGCCCTATCACACCCATTAATCTTCATTTATTATATACCTTCCATCCATCATCACCCCAAAACTCCTCTCATCCCTAAATACAAATATTGGATTTTAGACCTTAAGACCGTCACCTTTTTTTTTAGTTGAGAGAAGTTTAATGCCTAATAAAAATCTTTATTTCAGTACCAGCAAACAATTCCAATTCGTTCAATTCCTTTCGAACTTTCTTTTCCCATTCCTTTTGTTTTTGCTCATTTTTCGAATGTTCTGTTTCGTTATCGTATTTTGTTTGAAAATTTTTCCATTGCTCTTGATTATTGTTAAACAATTTTTCTAACATTGATTTCAATGTTGAACGGTTCAATTTGGAGCTTAATAACTGTTTTCTAAACTTGCGAGTAAATATTTCGGTGATGTCGAAATGACATTGTTCATGAGCCAGTAATCCTGAAGTAGCGATATCTAATTTCACCCACGAACTTTTTGGATAAAAATAATTAACCACTATAAACTTCATACTATCCTTCACCACATCGCCCGTTTCAAAACCATAACCAGAATCAGTCATCGCTGCATTTCTACTTGCTTTGTTTGGCTTACCTTTAAAGTCTTTCCAATCAAGCCTCGTATCGCTTCGCCAAGCTATTTTTTCTTCTTCCTTTTTTTCAAAACTAGTTAGAGAAAAAGCGAGTAACGAGAAAAATATAATTAATTTAGTTGTTCTCATGGAATAAAAACCGTTAGAAAAAACAAACGCTCCCAATAATATAGGAGCGTTTGTCAGATTAAAATATTGAATTTAAAAACTAATCTTACTATCGTTTAGTAGTACCTTAATCTATTTACTTCCGAAATTTTCTTTGCTAAACGAATCACTTGACGGGTGTAACCGTATTCGTTATCATACCAAACATAAAGTACTGCGCTATTTCCATCCTTAGCAACAATCGTAGCAGGGCTATCGAAAATACAAGCACAAGGATTGCCAATGCAGTCAGTAGAAACTAATTCATTCGAGAATGAATATTGAATTTGTTCAACCAAATTACCCTTCAAAGCAGCATCTTTCATTATTTCATTAATCTCATCTTTTGTCGAAGGTTTAGTTAATGTTAAATTCAAAATAGCTAATGAAACATCAGGAGTTGGTACCCTTACAGAGTTACCACTTATTTTTCCGGTAAGTTGAGGAAGAACTTTAGCAACCGCTTTATCAGCTCCTGTTTCCGTAATTACCATGTTTAATGCAGCCGAACGACCTCTTCTATATTTAGGATGATAATTGTCCAATAAGTTCTGATCGTTGGTGTACGAGTGAATGGTCTCTATATGTCCACGAGTGATGCCTAAGGTACGGTCGATAACAGCAAGCACAGGTACGATAGCATTTGTAGTGCATGATGCCGCTGAAAACACACGCTCATCTTTGTTATAATCTCTATGATTGATACCATGAACAATATTAGGAATATCACCTTTTCCTGGAGCAGTCAATAAAACTTTATCTATTCCTTTCGACACAAGGTGTTTGCTAAGTCCTTCTCTATCTCTAGCTATTCCTGTATTATCAATCAATAAAGCATTGTTTATACCGTAAGTAGTATAATCCACTTCATCAGGTTTGTTAGCAGCAATCATTTTCACGGTATGTCCATTAATGATTAAAGCCTTGTTTTCAAAATCTTCTATAATGGTTCCAGGGAAAAATCCATGAACAGAATCAGTACGTAACAAATCTGCTCGTTTCTGAATATCTTCTGCCGAATTCGAACGAGTAACAATAGCTCTCAATCTTAATTGTTCACCTTTTCCCGCTTGTCCAATCAATTCGCGAGCAGCTAACCTACCAATACGTCCGAAACCATATAATACAACATCTTTAGGAGTGATGGTGTGCTTATCTTCACCAACATAATCTTTAAGTTTGTCACCTATAAAATCAGTTGCCGATTTATATTTCGAATTTTCCTGACTCCACTCTGATGCTAATCTACCAATATCGATACGAGAAGGAACAACGTTTAATTTTTGTATTTCCCTTGCCAACATCAAACTATCAGTCACATTGATGGATTGTTTTACAATATCTTTGGCGTATTGGTGAAGTTTCATAATTTCACTTGCACTGCGGTCAACCAATTGATTTCTGAAAATGATGAGTTCAATCGATTTTTCAAACCACAAATTCCCGATAACCCCAATCAGCTCTATCGCTGCCTTTTCATGTTTTATCCAATCGTTCAACTCTGTTTCATAGGAGTCTTTAGCTCCGCCTTTTAAAATTTCTTTTGTGTCAAAAGTCATAATCGTATTTTATTAATTTTTGTTAGTTATTATAATTATTAAGAATGTTTCAAAAAAAATAAACCGCATAAACATCAGTGAAGTTATTATTTTCAACTGATATTTATGCGGTTGTCATGGCATTAAGTACTTTCTATTTATTATCCCAAATAGGTTTTTAGAAGTTTACTTCTTGAATTGTGTCTCAATCTTCTAATTGCTTTTTCTTTTATCTGACGAACACGTTCGCGAGTTAAATCAAATTTAGCTCCAATCTCTTCCAAAGTCAAACCATGGTTAATACCTATTCCGAAGAATAATTTTACTACATCACGTTCTCTTTCAGTTAAGGTTGACAACGAACGTTCAATTTCTCGTTGAAGTGATTCGTTCATCAACATATTGTCAGCTCTAGGTGAATCATGATTCACAAGCACATCTAGTAAACTGTTTTCTTCACCATTAACAAATGGAGCATCCATTGATACATGTCGTCCAGAAACGCGCATGGTGTCAGCAACTTTATCTTGAGGAAGTTCCAAAATATCAGAAAGTTCCTCTGCACTTGGTTCACGCTCGAATTGTTGTTCTAATTTTGAAAAAGCTTTGTTTATTTTATTTAAAGAACCAACTTGATTTAATGGTAACCTAACGATTCGTGATTGTTCAGCCAACGCTTGTAGAATTGATTGACGAATCCACCATACTGCGTATGAAATAAATTTGAAACCTCGGGTTTCGTCAAATCGCTTAGCGGCCTTAATTAATCCTAAGTTACCTTCATTAATCAAATCAGGTAAACTTAATCCTTGATTCTGATATTGTTTTGCAACAGAAACAACAAAACGCAAATTGGATTTAGTTAATTTCTCTAACGCTGCCTGATCTCCATCTCTAATTTTTTTAGCTAACACTACTTCTTCATCAGCAGTAATCAATTCCTCACGTCCAATTTCCTGTAAGTATTTGTCTAAGGAAGCACTTTCACGATTGGTAATTGATTTGGTAATCTTGAGTTGTCTCATTTTCTAATTTAGGTCTTAAATGGTGTTTTTACGAAAGTGCAAAGGTAATGGAAATCCACTTATAAACAACACTATTCTTCAAAAATATTTCCCACCTCATTCTCACAATAGATATGAGTGTGAATAAATTGGGAAATAGTTTATAAGTGATAGATTATTATCCGCAGGATACTCTTTATGAACGATATAGTCTAAAGTGTTTGTTCATAAATTATAAGCCAAACCCGTAATATGCTCTCATGCCGTTTGGGTAAACACCCTCGATTAGGATGCCTTGTCCTGTATTTTTCCTGTTCTCGAGACTTCCTTTTAAATCTTCAATAGAACTTATTTTATTATGGTCAATATTAGTGATGATAAAGCCAACTTTCATTCCAGCACTTAAGAGTTTACCAGCTGCAAGTTTGGTTATTTTCAATCCATTCTGTATATTTAGTTTTTTCATTTCAGCACTATTTACTTCTTCGAACGTAGCTCCGAGTGCAGAAATGACTTCAATCTTTGGTTTCTCAACCACATCCGTATTTCCATTTTTGTTTTTTAGTACAACTGGAATGACTTTTTCCTGATTACTTCTTTTTAAGGTAACATTTACTTTGTCTCCCGGACGATATCTGCCAACTTGCTCTTGCAATTCAGGCACATTATTTACATTTGCATCACCTATCTTAGTAATAACATCTCCTTCTTTTATTCCAGCTTCTTCTCCTGAACCACCATTTGTTAAACCTGTTACATAAACACCCTTAATTTCGTGAATGCTCTTTTGCTCGGCCAACTTAGCATCTAAATCCTGAATACTGACACCAATGAAAGCTCTTTGTACTTCACCAAATTCTAATAAATCAGCAACTACCTTACGCGTTAAATTCACTGGGATAGCGAATGAATAACCTGTATACGAACCTGTATTCGATGCGATTGCTGAATTAATACCAATGAGTTCCCCTTTGGTATTTACAAGAGCCCCTCCACTATTACCCGGATTAACTGCAGCATCAGTTTGAAGATATGCTTCAATAGAACTTGAGTTAGGTCCTTGAGAACGGTCGTTTTCGAGTATATTGATATTTCTAGCTTTAGCACTTATTATCCCTGCTGTTACTGTTGATGTAAGATTAAAAGGATTACCAACAGCCAATACCCATTCTCCTACTTTCACATTGTCAGAATTACCATAAGACATGAATGGAAGATTAGTTTCCTTTATCTTTAATAATGCAAGGTCCGTTGTTGGATCTTTGCCAATAATTTCTGCCGCATAACTACGTTTATCATTCAAGGTTATTTCTACTTTATCTGCCCCGTCCACCACATGATTATTAGTCACAATATAACCATCTTGAGAAACAATAACTCCCGAACCTGTTGCCATTGGAGCTTCTTGTTTTGGAGCCTGCCCTCCAAATAGATTGCGAAATGGGTCGTAAGTATAAAACTGATTTTGATTCATTGTTAATGGGTAGGTTGTTTTGATATGAACAACTGCATGCACTGATTGTTCGGCTGCGTTTACAAAATCTACGCCACTCTCTGGACCACCTGTAGGGTAGTTTACAAATTTAACGGGTGGTTGATAATTCAATTGTGATGTTTGAACTTGATTTTTGTCTTCAATAAAATGACTCAAACTTAAAGAGGCTACTCCTCCTAAAATTGCGATTAAAAATACACTTGCTACTTTTTTCATCGGTAAAAATTTAAATGATTAATGTTTATAATAATTAAATGATCTGTGATAAAATTACTTTATTATAAACGCAAATTTTATTCCGATATTTTCTAAAACATCCGTTTTTAACAGATTTTAACGGCAATTAAAAAAAGAACTGAAACTGTAAAATAGAAGTAAGAAGAGATTACATTTTCATGATGTCCACTTTTTTTACTGAAAAAAAATCTTCAATATGAATTGGGTTCATATCTTTAAAACATTCAGGAAGCTCTTCAATCTTCACTGATTTTTTTAATGATAAATCTTCTTCAACAATTCTTTTTGTTTCTAGTGTTTTTAATCCGATAAGTGTGCCAGCATGCAAATACACTTCGTTAGGCTCAATATTGAATTTAGCTCCAATTCGCAAAGCGGTATCATATATTTCTAAGCCTCCAAATTTAGGAAGTTTATATTTCTTTACAAAGTCATACAGGTCAGCGAAATCCTTTGATTTAATTGCTTTTTCACAAGCTTCATAATTTTCTAGAATATTTGTAATTACCTCAGCACTTATTTCACTTCTTATCCCTTTTTCATTCCCTCCAGTATCTCTCCAAACTTTTTGATGTGGATGAATGTACAATTTTCCTTTATATTCGAATAAACCTTGTACTGCGTGTTCTATCAGTCTTTCTGTATCCTCAATGGTTTTGTAATATCCTAAATAATTTTCAAAATACTCAAGATAAGATGAGAATCCAATTAAGCCTGAAACCTTATTATTGTTGTAAACATCCGAGTATAATTTGTATCGTTCAGTTTTGTAATTTCTTAAAATATATTCTAATGTCATAGTTGAGTGATTTTTAAGTATGTTTCTTATTGGCTGATTGTTCTAATTTGAAAGATAATTATTCTATTATGAAATTCTGTATACTGTCGATTCACAACAAAAACAAATTTAACATTAGCAAGAAAGTAATTCCCTTCTCGTTGGTAAATTTATTCTCTTGGTTTTGGAGGCAGAAATTGTTTCAACCATATCACCGCAGGTTCAACATCTCTAAATAATTTCGTAGGTCGCATTGGTTTATTGAATACCAAATAAAAGTTTCCTAACATGAAGAAAGTAGAACCTGTTCCAATAAGTCCGTCCGCTAATGTATGCGTATGCTTAGCTATAAAATCACTTGCTTCTTTTGTATACGAATTTATTTCGGGATAGATGACAAGAAGTGGGTATTTTTTATCACCACTAATCTGTAAAACAAAATTCAGCAATTTCTTTGCGTCCTCTAATTCACAATAAAATCCGTCTTTGATTTGCATGTAAATAATATCATCATTTCGTAAATATACTGTATAATATTCGCAATCTATAATTTCAGATTGCACATTATCAATTTTTAATTGTTGAATTGATTTCACAAAATTTCTTTAAGTAGATTTTTAGCAAAAGTAATCAATAATCAATTACGAATTAGCACTCTATTGAGAAAAAACCTGCGTTTACGCAGGTTTAGAAAGGAATATCTATTAATGAAATCATTTTTACGATTGTTCATAACGTTTATTTGTTTCATTCAATAGTCCATAAAAGGCAATATCTACAATGGTTCCATCATAGGTTTTTATATCTTTTCGAATAATACCTTCGAGAAGGAAATGGTTATTCTCTGCCACTTTTCTGCTTGAAGTGTTGTTTACTGCACTTCGTATAATTAATTTTGCGAGTTGAAGTTCTTCGAAACAAAACTTAACGATACAAGATACTGCATTACTCACAATTCCTTTTCCTTGGTATGCTTCATCAATAAAGAAACCTAACTCGCTTTTAGGAATATTCCAATCAATGTCTTTAATAAAAACTGCTCCTATTATTTTATCATTCTCTTGAGTGTCACAAATAAGATAAATGTAAAATTCCCTTTTCTTCATCCTCTTACAACAAGTTCTGATATAACTCGAACTTGCAATTAACGAGGAGTTAGCACTTAATGTTGTGGGGAAGTACAGCATTAAACGTTCCTTGTTTTTCTGAACAAGGGTGTAGTATGCTAAAGCATCCTTTTTGTTGATAGACCGAAGCAAGTAATTATCAAATTTCAAGGAAAGAGTTTTCTAAAATTTTTATGTTTAGAAATTTGGCTTGAGCATGTACTTCGAATAAAATTCATTGATGATGGCTACTGCCTCATCTGCAGTATCAACTATCTTAAACAAATCTAAATCAACTTCATTAATATTATGTTCTTCATGAAGCATCGATCCTTTAATCCAATCCATTAAACCAGACCAATATTTTTTTCCAACTAATACAATTGGAAAATGAGCAACCTTATTTGTTTGTATTAGTGTGATGGCTTCGAACAATTCATCCAACGTGCCAAAGCCACCAGGCATAGCAATAAACCCTTGAGAGTACTTTAGAAAAATAGTTTTACGAACAAAGAAATAGTCGAAAGTAAAACTCTTGTCTCTATCAACAAAAGTATTTCCCGATTGCTCAAACGGCAACATGATATTTAATCCAACTGATTTACCACCTCCTGCTTTAGCACCTTTGTTAGCAGCTTCCATTATTCCTGGCCCTCCACCGGTAATTACACCGTAACCTTCGCGAGTAAGTTTAAATGCAATCTCTTCAGCTAATTTATAATATGGATTGTTGAGTTTTGTGCGTGCCGAACCAAACACAGAAACACATGGCCCTATGCGGCTCATCTTTTCAAACCCTTCAACAAATTCGCTCATGATTTTAAATATTTGCCATGAGTCGGCAGCTTTTATATCATTCCAATCTTTGGCTTCAAAGGCTTTCCTTATTTTATCTTCTTCTTCT
>CAIWDF010000087.1 GCA_903911435.1 uncultured Bacteroidota bacterium | reverse complement strand
TTAAAAATATTTGCTCTTTTATTCGACCTACAAATCACCATGGTATCTTCTGCACCATACTTGCTGTAAGCAGCATTCAAAGCATCTTCCAACTCATCTCCTCCCAAACGAATGATGTCAGCGAAATCATCCAATACAAATTTAGGTTTGGTTTGTTGCTCATTTTTCAATTGATTTCTGATGAGGGTGGCATTCGTAAGTACTCCCGAAAGTTCCGTTTGCCTTACTACTTCCGTAAGTTCATACCAATCGATATTAAACGAATATGACGCTTTTAAATATTCGAAATCCAATGCAGGACTTATGTTTAAACCCACCGGAGGCAACTGAGCGGTGTCGCCAATAAATATCAACTTACAATTATTGCCATTGAACACATACGAAATCAAATCATCCAACAAACTACCTCCTCCAAACACACCTCCATCACCCAATCCTCCGGTGTTCGAAATCATCGATGCCTCATCCACTATAAAGACCGTATCAGCATGTAAGTTTTGTTGCAACGTAAATGCAAACCCTCCATCGGCATTAGGTTTTCGGTAATAAATCTTTCTATGAATTGTGTTGGCTTGTTTCTCAGTATAGTTCGACAGCACTTTGGCTGCCCTACCTGTTGGGGCCAGCAACACCGTTTTGCCGCCAACCGCTGGCATACTCTTTACAAGCGAACTAACAATGGTAGTTTTGCCCGTACCTGCATATCCTTTTATCACAAAGATATTATCCAAATTATTACCCAAGATAAATTCCGAAAGCTTTGTGAACAGCACTCGTTGACCACTTGTGGTTTCGAATGGAAAAAACTTGAGAAGGATGTTCGAAAATTCTTTTGAGGTCAAAGTTGGTGACTATTAATTATTGTTTTTACTAGTTTACAAATCTATATATTTTTAAATCTCCGCAACAAACAACTAATTAACATTATTCCATTTTGTAAATTCGCAGCCTAGCGTTATTTCATCATTAGCATCAACAAATAAATTTATCTTTGCAATCCATGCAAACCGACATTAAAAATAAGTTAACCCAAGTCAATTCATTTATTGACGAAGCATTCAACCCTGCTTTTGTTTCTACCTATCAGCTTACCTTGCAAATAAGTATAAACTCTATTTTGCTTGCCGTTGTCGAGAAGCCCGGTAACAAGTACATTGCTTTCGAAAACTATTCGATACAGAACGCGTACAATTTCGATCAAGTGACCGAAGTACTAGAAACCATCATCAAGGACAGCAAACTCATCAAACACAAATACAAATCTGCCGTTTGCGTCATTGTCAATAGCCTTTCCACTTTGGTGCCCGAGGCTTTGTACGAAGACGACCGCAAGAAAATGTATTTAAAATTCAATACCGATTTACAAGGTGACGAAATGGTAATGGTCAATCACCTGAAGAGCATCGAAACGAAAAACATTTTTGCGCTGCCCGTAAGCATCAAAGCAAAGCTCGATTACCAATTTCCAAACATCAGCTATCATCATGCTTCTAGTGCTTTAATCGATACACTTGTGATGCAAAACAAAAACTTAGGTGGCAAAAAGCTTTTCATTCATGTTCAGCAATCGCATTTCGAAGCCGTGGTAACCGAGGGCAAAAAACTCTTGTTTTACAATACCTTCAACTATCATAGTGCCGAAGACTTTATTTATTATGTACTCTTTGTGTGTGAGCAACTTCAACTCAATCCCGAAACCATGGAAGTTTTCCTTTTGGGCGAAATAGAGCGTAACTCCACCATCTATCAAGTAACGCAAAAGTACATTCGCAATCTTAAGTTTGGCGACCGAAACGATGGTGCTCAGTATAGCTTTCAACTACAAACCATACCATCTCACTATTATTTTACTCTTTTCAACAATTACTATTTATAATGCGTATCGTTAGCGGAACTCATCGGGGCAGAAACATTCATCCGCCTCACAACCTAGAAGTAAGGCCTACTACCGACTTTGCCAAAGAAAGCATCTTCAACATTCTCAACAATCATTTCGAATTGGATGGATTAAAAATCTTGGATTTGTTTTGTGGCACAGGCAATATGTCTTACGAATTTGCTTCGCGCCAATGTGGCGACATCACTAGTGTCGATATTAATTACTCTTGTTGCGAATTTGTGAAACGAACCAGTGCCGAACTTCATTTCTCTCAAATTAAAGTAACAAAATCCGATGCATTTTTGTTTCTCAAACGAGCTTCCACTCCTTATCACATCATCTTTTGCGACCCGCCTTACAACCTCGAAAACATTGTTGATATACCTCACCTAGTGTTCGAACATAACTTGTTAAAACCGCAAGGATGGTTAATTGTGGAGCATGGCCCACAAACCGACTTGTCGCATTTGCCATTCTTCAATCAACATCGCAAGTATGGCAATGTCAACTTTTCTATTTTTATCGCAGATTAAAAGCTTCTGTTGCCATTTGCTCTATGGCTGTGCCTATTGCCAACGATGATGTGGCAGCTGGCGATGGTGCATTGAGCACATGTATGGCATTGCCATTCACCACTATTTTAAAATCGTCTATCATTTCGCCTTCGGGTGCCAAAGCCATGGCCCTCACGCCTGCTCTTCCTTCTTTCAAGTCGTCCATTTGCAAATCAGGAATCAGTTTTCGCAGGCGTTTCAAGAAAAACGTTTTCGAGAAAGCACCTCTGTATTCGTCCCAACCAAATTTCATGTTTTTTGCAAAAAACTTCCAAGTGCCGCCAAATCCAAATGCTTCGGCAGTGTCGCGCACCGAAAAATCGGTTTTGCCATATCCTTCGCGCTTAAACACAAACACCGCATTAGGCCCACATTCCACTCCTCCATGTATCATCCTCGTGAAATGAACTCCAAGGAAAGGATATTTCGGATTAGGCACCGGGTAAATCAAATTCTTCACCTTGCTCATTCCTTTGTCGCTCAACTCGTAGTAGTCGCCACGAAAACCTACTATGGCTGTATCTATTGTTGCTCCTTCTTTTTTGGCTATTCGGTCGCTTTGCAGACCTGCGCAGGTTATCACATAGCGGCCCACAAAGTTTCCTTTGTTGGTAATCACTAGTGTATGGTCTGTATGTTTCTCAAAAGCCGTCACCTCATGTTCGCATAGCACTTTGCTGCCGCTGAACCTAGTGTTTATCAGCTCCACATACTTTTTCGATACATCAGCATAATCAATAATGCCGGTGCAGGGCACCCAAAGGCCTTCTATGCCTTCGCAATGAGGCTCTATTTCTTTCAGCCTTTTCATGTTCACCTTTTCCACACCTTCGACACCGTTGGCTATTCCGTTGTTCAGCACACGATTCATGTGCGCAAGTTCGCTAGCCTCGGTGGCTACTACTACTTTGCCACATATATCGTGCGGTATTTTATGTTCTTTGGCAAATGCCACCAATTCTCTGCGGCCATCCACACAGTTTTTGGCTTTGTACGAACCCGGTTTGTAATACAAGCCTGAGTGAATAACTCCCGAGTTGTGACCTGTTTGATGGGCTGCTACTTCTTTTTCTTTTTCGAGCAATAGCACCTTTAGGTTGGGGTATTTCACATTGAGTTTATAAGCAGTTGCAAGGCCTACGATGCCTCCTCCTACTACTATTATATCGTATTTATTGGTTTCCACTTTGTTTGTTTTTTTGCAAAAGTACTATTAATCCTATTACGATTGTAAATTGGCAAGATTGAAGATTGTGGAATTGATAATAATAAGAATGATGGCAAAATATTAATATGTAAGTTCGTTATCTTTAAGAGAAAATGAAATAGGGGGGCTAAGGCTTGTAAGTGGATGATATTGTGATTGATTGGTGGAGTCCGAAGGGGAATCGGCAAGGTAAAGAAGCGGTTAGCATCGGGGTTAAGTTTGTTAGCATTGGGGTTAAGTTTGTTAGCATTGGGGTTAAGTTTGTTAGCATTGGGGTTAAGTTTGTTAGCATCGGGGTTAAGTTTGTTAGCATCGGGGTTAAGTTTGTTAGCATCGGGGTTAAGTTTGTTAGCATTGGGGTTAAGTTTGTTAGCATTGGGGTTAAGTTTGTTAGCATTGGGGTTAAGTTTGTTAGCATTGGGGTTAAGTTTGTTAGCATTGGGGTTAAGTTTGTTAGCAATGGTA
>CAIWDF010000086.1 GCA_903911435.1 uncultured Bacteroidota bacterium | reverse complement strand
TAATCTTTAACATTCAATTTAATACTACCATTTGCAACTCCATCAAGTGAAATTCCTAAATCTGAAAACAAAGAAAGAAAAGCTTTTTGGTCAACATTTTTATTCAATAAATAAGTTGCATTATTGTCAGAATATGCAATCATGTATTTAAGTAGCTCGCGAATGGTGTATGACTTGCCTAACTCTATTTGTTTTGAATTGTATGTCTGATTCGGAATAAACTCCTTTGGAGATTCGAAGGCAAGCCTTCTATTTAATACACCTGGATGCTCCTCTTCCATTTTAAGATAACTAAGTAATCCTGCTACCTTAATAAGCGAACCAGGCAAATACATCTCGGTATCATTAATACACATCCAATTGCCTTTCGAGAAGACTCTTAAGTAAACAGATGCAGACATCAGTACACCAGACTTCTTATATTTTTCAACCACCTCTGAAATACTATTCTTGAGATGAGTAAGGTTTGAACTTTCTTCTTTCTTCTCAATATAAAGTAATGGTTTTACATATTGATATCCATTTAAACGGTGTACATTATATCCTAGACATTGCTCCCCTGAAGGTTGTTGAATGGCTTCCGCTGTTTTAGTTGCTAATTCCTTTTTGAATTTGTTTTTGCAGAACTCGAAAGTAAAAAAGACACTCAGTCCGCACGCAATAATAATCGCTGCAAAAAATTTCTTTGATTGTGACATTTAAATTTGGTTAAAGAGTAGCAATATTAGTTCTAAATTTCATTATAAAACATGATATTCGACATTCATTGGCGAAAAGTAGTTAAATACTCGGATTATGGAATCAGCGTATTTTTCTATCTTCTAAATTAAACAAGAACAATGTTGATTAATAAGGATATTTGCTAAAAATATACTGATTTAAAATTAATAAACTAACTTTGCCATAAAAACGTTGATTATGTTAAGAGTTGTTATGATTTTAATTTTCTTTATTGTTTCAATGAGCACTTTGTTTGGGCAAAGTAAGACTATTGATACAGGCAAGGTAGAATTTGTTCAATCGGATAAATTGAAAGAGTTGGAGAACAAACACATTGATATTAATGCAAAAGCGAAGATAAAAGGATATCGAGTAAAAATTCATTTTGGTACTGATAAATCAAAGGCCAAAGAAACAAAAGCTCAATTTATTGCTAAGTATCCTGAGGTTCCCGCTTATGAAAAATATGATCAACCAAATTTCAACATCCGAGTGGGTGATTTCAGAACAAAATTGGAAGCATATAACTTTTTGAAACAAGTTCAAGTGGATTTTCCTGCTGCATTTCTTGTTCAGGATGAAATTGAATTTCCAAGGTAAAGTTACAATTTCAGAATATTAACAAAATGAAAAAAGCAGCTATAATCCTTTATTTTACATTTTTTATTCGCCTTCTTTCTGCACAGAATGCATTTGATAACAGAGAGGTTCATGTGGTACATTGTAGTTATTTTGGCATCTCAAAACCATTGAGTGACATAATTGAAAACTCCAGTGTTGTTGATGAAATTGCTGAGGAAGAACGGGTAGAGTCAACTGACCGCCTGTATAGAATGCCTCAAAAATTTAAATTTTCTGTGAAAAATGGCGAAGAATATGGTGAAGACCCTTCAGTACGTCAAACATCAATAGGTAATCGACAAGCAAATGGCCCGTTAGTAAATTGGGCGGGTCAAACAGGAAATAGTTACCCACCTGACCCAACTGGTGCAGCAGGGCTCAACCATTATGTTCAGGCTGTGAACGCAACCACTTTTAAAATTTACAATAAAAGCACAGGGGCCGCTTCAGCTGCTGTTAGTTTAGGCTCACTTTGGAACCCTGCGGTTAGCAATATGGGCGACCCAATCGTTTTGTACGACAAATATGCCGACCGTTGGTTCATCAGTCAATTTGGCCAAGGAAGCACTAATAAAATTTACATAGCCATTTCTACAAGTTCCAATCCTAATGGAACCTATTATACCTATACCTTTACTTCATCGGAATTTCCCGATTACCTTAAATTTTCTATTTGGGACGATGGCTATTACATGACATCTAACCAAAGTACTGATAAAGTATTTTGTTTCGAAAGAGATAAAATGCTAGTGGGTAATTCCGCTGCCCGTTCCATCAGTGTTAACTTCAACACTGGTAATGTGAGTTCGTTTTTTGTTCCATTGCCCGCAGATGCCGATGGAGTCCTACCTCCTGCAGGAACACCTCTTCCATTTTTTTCATATTATGATAATGCGTGGGGAGGTGGAAATGACGCTATAAAGATATGGTCAATGTCTGTCAATTGGATTCCTACCACTCCGACAGCAGTAATCACTAGCTCACCAACAGTGATTAACACCACAGCCTTTGATGCTTCCTTCGACAATGGCTGGAATGACATTCCGCAACCAGGTACTTCTCAAATGTTGGATGGACTTGGAGGTGTATGTATGTATAGAGCACAATGGAGAAAATGGGCAACTTACAATTCGGTGGTTCTTAATTTTGCAGTTCAAATAAGTTCGAATCCTATAAAAAGAGGAATTCGCTGGTGTGAGCTGCATCAAAATCAAACCACCAATCAATGGTCGTTGTATCAGGAAGGAACATATGCTTTAAGTGATGTCACGAATAGATTTATGGGAAGCATTGCCATGAATGGTGAAGGCAGTATTGGAATGTGTTATGCCATTTCCAATGCGAATAATGTTTCTCCAAGCCTTGCTTATACCGGTCGGCTAGCATCAGACCTTTTGGGAACAATGAGTTTTGCAGAAACAATAGCAATTGCTGGTAGTGGTGCTCAAACTTCGAATAATCGATTTGGTGATTACTCACAAACTTCTATCGACCCTTCTGACGATATCACATTTTGGCATACGGGAGAATATCTTGTGAATGGCGGAGTCGCTACTCGTATCTATTCATTTAAACTCCCTCTTGGCAACGGCATTATCGAAAACAATTCAGAAAATGCAATTATAAACGCATTTCAACAGGGAAATTCACTTATGGTAATCGCAACCCAACTGCCCAACTCAGATGAATTGCAAGTTGATTTGTTTGATGCACAAGGAAAATTATTGAACAGCAAAAAAGCAATTCCTGTTTCAACTAGTTTTGAAACCTCGTTTGATGTTTCCAACTTCGCTCAAGGCACCTACCTTGTGAGGGTTGGAAAATCGAATAGTTATTTTCAGAAAGTAAAAAAAGTAATACTAAATTAAACCAATAAAATGAAACCAATATTGATTCTAACCATGCTCTTAATGGGGTTTTCGTCTTGCAAATCAAAAAAAGAAACAACACAAACCTCAAATGATGAGAAACAAACCACAGCAGTAACCAATAATGAGCAAATGAGTGCACCCCAAACCAAAGGTAAGGTATCGCACCAATATCGTAGTGGAGGATGTGCTACGGTGGTTATAGCAAATGTGGATGGGAATACGCTAACTTTGATTCCAAGTATCAAGTTTGTCGATAAATTTGATGTGGATGGCTTGGCAATTGCCTTTGATTATAGACCATTGAAGATGCACAATCCTGAAGGATGTAATGTGGGTATCCCTGCAGAAATAATTAATGTCACTATTTTAAAATAACATTAAAATTTAACCTGCCATTATTCCTTTATCAAAGAAGAAATTACTACATTTGTAGTCTAAACTCAAAATGGGATTAAACTAAATTAGTAAACATGGCAAAATACATACTTAAGACAGAAACCAATTGTTGCAGTTACGAGTTCATCAATCGCATCTTGTTTGTAACCTTAAAGGAAGATGCCGAATTAACGGTCGACATCGTAAAGAAGGAAATTGAAATCACCGAGAAAATTGTAGGCGATGTTGAGTACGCAGTATTTATTGATGTCACAAAAAATTTAGCGATATCACCTGAAGTAAGGAAACTAATGGCTAATTACAAACCTAGGAACATAAAGGGCGCTGCCTTGCTTTCGGACATGAATTTGGCAACACAACTATTGGTAAACTTCTATATCAAATTCGATAAACCTAAAGTACCGAACAAAATATTTAAAGATAGAGACGAAGCCATTTCTTGGTTGCGTTTAAAATTGTATGATAAGGTATTAGCTTAATTCTACTTTACTTCTAAAGATTAATTAGATAAAGTTCGAGAATATCATCGTTTTCGAGTCCCTTATAATATCCATTTACTTTCTCCATCCATTCTGGAACGCTTTGCCTTAACATCACTAAATGGTTTTTATCAATCCATTTAGCACATTCCGAATTACTCTTTTCTGCTTTTCGTAAGACTAATAAATTTACTTTGTTGTTGTCAACTAACGAATCGTTAAAACTACAAAGTGATTTGATTTGAATATCGTGTACATTCTTTTCTTGATAATATTTGGTGGGTAAACTTTGCCAAGGATTGTAAGGCGAACTCCATTGGCAGGAAATCAAATTCACTTCTTTATCCTGATAGTGTTGATGAATATAATGTGTGATGTCTATTCGTCCAACACCTGCAGCTTTTGTACCCATAGCTATTAGTCCAGTAATGTTGATTAAAACAAGCGGAAGTGCGAGAAACAATTTCGGATAGTGCAAGGAGGGATGGGAGAAAATTGATTTCATTTCTTGATATGCCATCACAAGAATGAGTGGTAAAAAATTAATGATTGGAAAAAGGAATCGTTCCTCTTTGTGATGAATGATGGAATGAATAATGATGAATGGTACTACTATCCAAACAACTAAACTTTTAGGTTGACGCACGATGATGACCACGATGGAGCTTACAATCAATACACCAATAGGGAAAAAAGGGAGTTTGATTAAGTACCAAATGTAATAATACCATGGCAAGATGCCAAAGCTAGAAGCGGCATCGTCAGTGGTAGAAAACAATGACCAATAATTATAAAACGAACATACCAACTTTTGATAGAACCAAGTGTCGATGGCAATACCAAGCAACACCATTGCAGCAAGTGCTGCTAGTAACTGAATCAGCTTTTTTAATTCCGTTTCATTAATAAGCACCATCCATGCTAAAAAACCAAGAGAAAGAAATCCAGATTGGAAACGACAGAGAAAACTAAAACCAAGCAATGCTCCTACAAAAATAAACTGATATTTTTTTTCCTTTTGAAACTGAAACAGTGCGATGGCCAAAAGAAAGCTTATACCCGATAACGATTCGGAAGAAAAGCGAACATTGAGAAAAGGAATGAACCAAAGAAAAAATGAGAGCAACAAATAAACCGTTCGGTATGGAGGCAAAATGGAAGATGATGAAGAACGCACAAAAAGATGAATAGCGAGAAGACTTAACAAAGCCATAACGATTCGCAACAATGCGGTTTGTGTATATGGGTCGGTAAGGTGAAGGAGATTGAAAACTGAAAACAAACCGTAACAAATGGTAGGCATGGTAGCCGACCGAATGCTAGAAGTATATTCCCATGCTAAGTCATGCGGGGTATGTGTTCCTAATTTTATGCCAGCGAATTCAATGATTTGATATTGCTCGTCAGCGTGATAATACCCTTTGCTATTGATGGCTGTGATGATGTACACCACAACAGCAAGTGATAGAATTGTTTTTTGAATCGAAGAAATATTCATTTTCTTTGTAAAGCAAGCAATTAAAAAATACTACTTTTAGCGTTTAAAAGTAATTATTAAAAGCACAGTGAATGAATATTTCTAATAAAAAATCTACTCCTCTACTTGTTCTGGCCTTATTGGCGTTCTCTGCTTATTTCTATCATTCTACCATTTCATTGTTTCCTGCTTTTATGCATTCGTGGACACAAAGCGACAGATACGCATTGACATTAGGATTCATGAACAATGGGTTCGATTTTTTTCATCCTCAAACTTACAACAGGATGGTATCGGAAGGTATCACACGGGTTGATTTCCCTATCAACGATTACCTTGTTGCATGCATCATGAAACTACTTGGCACCACATCGTTTGTGGTATTCAGGGTGTATACCTTAGTGCTTAGTATGGTTGGATTGGTTTACCTTTATTTACTTTCAAAAAAAATTACACAATCGGAAATTAAATCGGTGATGATGGTGTTTTTTGTTTTCCTTTCGCCCATCTACTTGTATTATCAAGATGGTTTTATTCCTTCGCTACCTGCTTTGTCGTTTTCGTTCATTGCTTACTATTATTGGTTTGCGTACAGAGACAACAAACTTAAATTGCATTTCATCATCAGCATTTTGTTCTTTGTATTGGCGGCTTTGGTGCGTATGCCTTTTGTCATTTTGTTGTTGGTTACCATTCTGCTTCAATGTATCGATTACCTAAAACATAAGCGTATCAATTGGTACGAAGTGTTGGTTGGTGCGGTGGGCATCACTCTATTTGCATTGTTTTTTGTTCACAACCTTCACCTCTATCGCATGTATGGCAGCATCTTTCTCGATCATTTGATGCCACCCAAAAGCATTGACGAATTGATGGAGATACTTGGCGAAATGTGCAGCCATTGGCTGTTTCATTATTTTTCCATTGGTCATTACGTGTTGCTCTTGCTTCTGCTTTCGGTAAGTGTTTACGGGTGGATGCAAAAGAAATTGAAACCGATAGATGCCAAACAATGGATGTTGCTTTTCTTCTTTTTGTTTAGCGGAGCCATTTGTTATTTCCTCCTCATGGCTCGACAATACTATGCTCACGATTATTATTTTCTCGATTCGTTTTTTGTACCCATTGTGTTAGTTGTTTTGTATGGCTTGCGTAATATTTCCATCGAAACTCTGAAAGCAGAAACCTCCGCTGCCATTGTTGGCTTAGTTCTGATAGGTGCTATGACCTATGGTGCTACTAAAACTCAATCCGAACGGTATGCTACTGGCCCATGGGACCGCACCGAAATAACTCGACAAAACTTTATAGGTACGGATGCTTTTCTGGATAAGATGGGCATAAGCAAAGATGCTAAAATATTGGTGATTGATGCATATACCTACAATGTTCCTTTGATATTGATGAAACGAAATGGATACACCGTACTGAAGACTTCGTACAAAGAAATGAGCACTTCGATGTTTTGGTGCGATTGGGATTATGTGGCCATACAGGACAATTACTTAGTATCAGATGTGATTAAAAACTATCCATTCATTACTTCCTTACTCGAACGTGTGGGTGGTACCGGAAAAGTTTCGTTTTACAAACGAAGTAAGAAAACGATTAAAAAATCGTTGAAAGATTTTCTTGCCATATCCTCCGAAAATACCCTATTTACTACAAATATCAGTTTTGATGAACCATTGTTTGATACCATACATGTGAAAGGATGCGACCATATCACTTCAATCAATTCGTTTTCGGTGCCCAATGCAGGCTTGCTCGACTCGACCATTGAATATGGTTCCACACTGGTGATAAAAGCGAAAGAACTTAAAAACATCGCGAATCTAAAAGTGCTGATAAACGGAGCGGTGTGGAGCAACCAACAGTTTAAAGAAGTTCAGATAGTGGCATCGGTAACTAACCCAAAAACCACTGTGTTTTACCAAAACTTTCAGTTGAGCGATTATGTGAAACCAATCCAAACTTGGCAACACATCGAGTTTCAGTTTGTATTGCCTGCTTTTCAGACTGCAGATGACGAATTGAAAATATATTTATGGAATCCTAAAAAGGTGTTGGCCAATTATGACGATTGGGAAGTGGTTATTTATAAATAGATTTTAGGGTTGGAAAGTTTAAACTTGCCACTCCCTAAGGGTCGGGATAGGTAAAAAGGTTGAAAGGCAGAAATAAACAGTAAAAGGAATTTCGATTTTGTAATTTTGAGAAAAGGACGAAAATGGAAAAATGCGTAAACCTACAACAGGAGGAAAACGTTACTTTGGACACTTGTATAAACCTACAACAGGAGAAAAACGTTACTTTGGGCAGTTGCGTAAACCTACAACACGAGAAAAACGTTACTTTGGACACTTGTATAAACCTACAACACGAGAAAAACGTTACTTTGGGCAGTTGCGTAAACCTACAACACGAGAAAAACGTTACTTTTGACAGTTGCGTAAACCTACAACACGAGAAAAACGATACTTTTGGCAGTTGCGTAAACCTACAACACGAGGAAAACGATACTTTTGGCAGTTGTAGGTTTACACAACAGGGGAAAAACGTTACTTTGGGCACTTGCGTAAACCTACATTTACCAAAAACCGTCATTTTGGCAGAAAACCTAAACCACAACTACCTCATTTGGATATTTTCCTGCCCTTCGTAAAACCATACATATATATAAGGTGTGTTTCGGGGGGATTAAAAATTGATGTATATTTGGGGTTGGAAAGTTGTAATTTGGTATGGCGGTAAAAATATAGGCTAATGAACAAGCAACGTTTAGTTTATGGATATTTTACCCGCAAGGCTAGCTAGACCATTATTTAAAGACAAACAACTATATAATAAGCTATGTTAACCGAAAAAGAATTAGAAACCATTTTTGCAGAACATCTCGGTATAAAAGGTATTCCTGGAACGAAAATGGAGAATTTTGCACATGATTTTATGGTCTTTGTCAATAAGCTCAATTCGCATAAAGATATTTTAATTACTAATTTGTTTGTTGGATCTCCATGCAATATTGGAGATAAAGGATGGAAAAATTATGTTGATAAGCGATTGGGTTTTGATCTGGATTTAGAAATTAAATCTTTCTATTCGCAATTTTCAGATATCTCTCTAAGATGGGTAAATATTAATCACCCAAAATATAAAGGGAAAAAATCGAAAAAATTTAAATTATTTGACTTTACAACAAAATTAGTTGTTGACGAAGATAGTGGTACTGCCAAAAACATATTAATTACTTCGGGACTTCAGTTGTTTGACAAAAACAATAGCGTTACAGCACTACCCGATGGTTATGATTTGTATTATTTTAATTACTCACATTTTTTTTGCAGGTCAATTAGCAATTAATGTAAATAAGGAGAAGCAAGAAATAAGTTTGTACGTTGGCGATGATTATTTTGCAGATGTAAGACCACTTAAAATGGATTTTGCATCCTATATGTATAAAATTATTGATTATAGTGATGAGATTATTAACGAGGCTTCAAAAGAGTGATAAAAAATCGCTTAGCAGGTAACACAGGGTTTCTGCGATTCAGTCTAGCTTCCTAGACTGGAAAGCGGATGACCCAAACAGTACTGCTTTTAAAACAATCTAGGGAAGCCTTTAGCAGAATGCCCGGGAACGTTAGCAGTAATGACAAATGATAAAGGAATTTAATGTCGCATGGTGAGGTAATGACGAAAGAACAATCAACATCACAAACAATGAACCTAGCTATAAAAGAAAATGGTATTTATTACGTCTTGCTAAAAACCCAACAACGAATAACTACAAAAAAACATGTTGTATATCGTTAACAGCTACCAATTAAGATTCTCATCCCCGAAAATTAACCAGCCTGTAAGAAGAATCGAGCACTTCCCCAAAACTGATACAGGTCAGTTTTGAGTCCTATACAATAGGATTTTTGACCAAATAAATATCATATGCCTATGTTTCACAAATTTGTTTAAATTTGCATCAACAAAAAAAATATTGCATTTTATTTTGAAATTGCGGGATAAGGTTATAATATTGTATCCGCAAAAAATAATGAAAGACTACTAATTCTTATTTTAATAAATGAAGTTATGAAAAAATTAAGCATTACATTTTTAATCGGTTTGATAACAAGCACGGTTGGTTATTCAATCGGTGTAATCGTTCTTGAGGGCAATTATCAAGGCAAGAACTTATACGTTTCTAATCCGTATGCCAACTCCTCAAACGTTGGTTTCTGTGTACAGGAAGTGAGGGTAAATGGGAATGTAACTACTGACGAAATTACTTCATCGGCATTCGAAATTGATTTCAAAGCGTTGAAATTAAAAATTGGCGATAAAGTAGAAATTAAAATTACTCACAAAGATGGGTGTAAGCCGAAAGTGTTGAATCCAGAAGTATTGAAACCAAAAAGCACATTTGATGTTACTGAAATGTCGGTGGATAATACTATGATTTTGAAATGGACTACCAAAAACGAATTAGGAAAATTACCTTTCGTTTTGGAGCAATATCGTTGGAACAAATGGGTAAAAATAGACGAAATTCAAGGTGTTGGAATACCTGGAGAAAACCATTACACCTATAAAATCACCCCGCACTCGGGCAAAAATCAATTCCGTGTAAAACAAGTGGACTATACAGGACAAGCTCGCGTTTCAAAAAGTGTGGATTATACTTCTTCCGCAGGTGAAGTTACTTTTTCACCTTCAAAAGTATCGAAAGACATTTCGTTTATGGCAAACAACAAACCAGCAGAAACGATGTACGAAATTTTTGACCAATACGGAAATGTATTAAAAAGAGGAACAGCTGCATCGGTAGATGTTTCGAACCTACCTAAAGGTTCCTATTATATCGATTACGATAATAAGATGGGAGACTTCACAAAAAAATAAACACTACTCAACCTATTGAAATAAAAAAATAATCCCGACTCTAGTTCGGGATTATTTTTTTGTACAAAATTTCGAAAACATAAAATAAATATGAAGAAGATTGAACACATTGGCATTGCAGTAAAAAACTTGGAACAATCGAATGAACTGTTTGCCAAACTATTTGGAAAACCAGCTTATAAAACCGAAAGTGTAGTAAGCGAACATGTTTCTACTTCGTTTTTTATAATGGGCGAAAGCAAAATAGAATTGCTACAAGCCACCAATGAAGAGAGTGCAATTGCAAAATTCATTGAAAAAAAAGGCGAAGGCATACATCATATCGCATTTGAGGTTGACGACATCCTTACTGAAATGAAAAGAATGGAAGAAGAAGGCTTCACGCTATTGAACAAAGTGCCCAAACAAGGAGCCGACAATAAGTTAATCTGTTTTCTGCATCCTAAAACCACAAATGGAGTATTGATAGAATTATGTCAAGAGATTAAATAGAATTGACCTAGTCAATAAATGTTGCTTACCTTTACCAACAATGAATCAGTCCCCAATCAAATCAGCATTATATAGTATTACCAAAAACAAATGTCCCAGTTGTCACAAGGGTGATTTTTTTATTTATCACAACCCTTACCAACTCTCCAAGTTCGACAAGATGAATAAACGGTGCACAGTATGCAACGAGAATTTTGAAAGAGAAACAGGATTTTACTACGGAGCAATGTTTGTGAGTTATGCCCTCACGGTTTGCTTTGGCATTATTCTTTTCCTAATTACTTGCGTGCTACTCAACCTCGAAGTCGTTACCTTTTTAATAGTATTTGCTGTGCTTCAAATAGCATTAATGCCTGTGTTTTACCGCACCGCACGGTTAATTTGGGTAAACCTATTCGTCCGCTACAAAAAAAAATAAACCTATTTTCCTTTTATTCGATTAACGAGTGAGGAGAATGCCTCTCCGAAAGATGTTTTGAATCTACTTCTATTTAAAGCAGTAGAGTTGTCGGCATCTTTGCGCAATTTATACGAGAACACAAATGCAGAGTCGGGTGAGTCCCATCCTCCCAATTGCCCAAAACGAATATCGTTAAAATACACCGCACTGTCGTGAGTCGACATGCAATAATATCCTTTCGAAAACTGTTTCAACAGTTTTACTTCGTTATCATTTTCGAATGGTTTAAGCAATTCTTCTTTTTTGTTTACGTGATAATAATTTATGTTGTTTGTTTTGTCGAGTAACGAATAATAACCAAACCAATAACCTGTTTTATCCGCAGCATAAGCGGCCCAAAGAATGTTGTTTAAAGGAGTTGGGGTAGTCACTAAGTCGTTGGCTTCTATATTTTGTTTGGTAAGCGCATCATGCATTTGGTGGTTCACATAAAGTTTATTCACGAAGGTAAGGAGAATGTAAACTGTGCTTATGATCAATCCAAATTTATTCCATCTTCTTCTGCGCTCCGAGAAATTTTTTGCTGATAAAGCGATGATGATACAAATGAGAAAAGGAACGGTATAGAAAAGGTCTGCCACAAATATGGTATTGAATGCAACCCGAAAACTACTAAAAGGTTCGAACCATCCTGTGCCATAACACGTGAACGAATCGATGGTTAAATGGGTGAACATGCCTAATAAGAATAAGAGTATCCATTCCTTTCTTGTTACTTCCGATTTCGAGAAAATTCGTTTGAATAAATATCCTAACAGTACCGAAGCGACAATGGCAAAAAGAAATGAATGGGTAATACCTCTGTGAACCAACAATTGATGAGCATTGGTAACACAAGGTGATGCAAAAACATCAAAATCGGGTATGGTGTCGGCCAAAGCTCCCCACAGCATGGCCTTTCGTCCTATCTTCTTACCTAATAAAGCCTCTCCTATAGCTGCTCCTAATACTATATGTGTTAAAGAATCCATTCTAAAAAATTTCGACAAAGATAAAATAGTAGTTTGGTTGAGAATGGAAATAATTTTTAGTACACGAAGTAATAAAACACTTAGAGCATTGCTTTGCAATGGGTAAAGGCTATTCATCATTCTTCTTGATAGTTTCAGCCATCGTTTTTAACATATATTATAAAGCAAGGCTTTATGAAACAAATAAGAATATGTACCTTTGAGGTATTGAAACAATACATTTAATATTGTTGCCAAAAACAATGTCGAGCTCCAATTATCAAACATTAGTAGAAAAACTTGATGAATTTATTCGGAAGTACTATAAAAACCAACTTCTGCGTGGGTTGATTTATAGTATCGGGTTGATATTGCTGTTTTTTGTTTCAGTTACTGCACTCGAGTATTTTGCACATTTTAATATTGCTGTTAGAACCATTCTGTTTTATTCTTTTGTTCTTGCTACAGCTTTTGTGTTTGTGAAATTCATCGCCATTCCATTGTCTCTCCTTTACAGGATGGGAAAGATTTTAACCCATACAGAAGCTGCTCATATTATTGGAAAACATTTCTCGAATGTTCAAGACAAACTATTAAATGTTCTTCAACTACAGTCGCAACAAACCGCTTCGAATTATAATTCTGAATTGCAAAACCTAATTGAAGCAAGCATCAATCAAAAGACGTTGGAATTAAAACCTATTCCTTTTGCTTCTGCTGTAGATTTTAGAGAAAACAAAAAGTATTTGAAATATGCACTCATCCCTGTGTTTCTCATTACCATTATCCTCATTGCTGCTCCAAGCATCATCAAGGATGGAACAAGCAGGTTAGTGAAACACGATGTATATTTTGAAAAGAATGCTCCTTTTCAATTTCAAATTATTAATAAAGATTTAAAAACCATTGCACAGCAAGATTTCGAATTAAAGGTAAAACTCAATGGCAATGAAGTTCCTGATAATGTATACATCGAGATAGATGGGAATGAATTTAAATTGGAAAAAGAAAACATAATCAATTTTAATTATGTTTTTAAGAACGTTCAGAAAAACATTAATTTTCAACTCACCGCTGATGGATTTAAATCGAAAGAATATGAGTTAATAGCACTTCCAAATCCAATCCTCCTGAATTTCGAAATAGCATTAAATTATCCAACTTACTTAAATAAGAAAGATGAAATACTTACCAATACGGGCGATTTGGTTGTTCCTGCCGGAACCAAAATAAAGTGGAATTTTAATACACAAAACACCAAAGATCTTAGAATAAATTTTAACGATACTTCATTCTTGGTTTCCCCTAGTTCAGAGAATTTATTCAATTACAGTAATCGATTCTTCAGAGATAAAACTTATTCAATATCCACATCTAATCAGTTTTTGAAAAGCAAAGATTCTGTAACATATAATATCAATGTCATTCCTGATGCGTATCCTCAAATTGTAGTAGCAGAAAAGAAAGATTCCAACTCTACCAAACTCATTTCATTCAGAGGCGAGGTAAAAGACGATTATGGTTTTAGCCAACTAACATTTAATTATAGATACGTTACCAATAATGACACAGTAAGTTCGCAAGACGACAAGAATAAAAAAAGCGAAATTCACTCCAATACTATTAATATCAATAAATCGTCTACACAAGACCAGTTCTATCATTTTTGGGATTTAGCAAGTCTAGGTATTAATGCGGGTGATCAAATTGAATACTATTTTGAAATCTGGGATAATGATGGAGTGACGGGAAGTAAATCAACACGTTCTCAGAAAATGATTTTCAAGGCACCAACCTTAAAAGAAATTGCCGAGAACACTGATAAAAACAACAACAAAATAAAAGATGATTTGATAGAAAGTATCAAACAAGCTAAAGATGTACAAAAAGAATTAACCGATTTACAACGAAAAGTGGCTGAAAAAAAGGAACTGAATTGGGAAGAAAAAAAGAAACTTCAAGATTTATTGGAAAAACAAAAAGAACTACAAAAGAAGGTTGAAAATATTAAAAACGAAAACCTAGAGAATAACCAAAAACAAAGTGAATACAAGCAATTAGACGAGAATATACTTGAAAAACAAAAACAATTGGAGGAGTTGTTTGATAAAGTAATGACTCCTGAACTAAAGGAGAAATACAATGAATTACAAAAATTATTAGAAAAACTGGATAAGGACAAAATTCAGGACGCGCTTGATAAGATGAAATTGGATAACAAAGACATCATGAAAGAACTCGATCGTAATCTTGAAATTTTTAAGCAAATGGAAGTTGAACAGAAACTTCAACAAAATATAGACAAATTGAATGAACTGGCGAAAAAAGAAAATGAGGAAGCTAAAAAAACAGAAGATAAAAAGTCGGATTTAAAAGAACAGAAAGACAAACAGGATGAACTTAATAAACAGTTTGAAGAGCTAAAAAAGGACTTAAAGGAACTTGAAAAAAAGAATAGCGAATTGGAACAACCAAAGAAGCTAGAAAACACAGAAGAAAAGCAAGAAGACATCAAAAAGGATATGGAGAGTGGAAGTGATCAATTAAAAAGTGGTCAGAAGAAATCAGCTTCAAAATCGCAAAAAAGCGCAGCCGAAAAAATGGAAAAAATGGCTGAAGATATGGCGAAAGCCAAAGATAAAGAGGAGCAAGAACAGGAGGGCGAGGATATTGACAAACTACGTCAAATATTAGAGAACTTAATTCGGCTTTCGTTTAGTCAAGAATCACTAATGAGTGATTTTGAAAAAACAAAATTGAACGATCCTTTAATTGCAAAGATTGATAAGCAACAGAAAAAACTTCAAGATGACTCGAAGATGATTGAAGATAGTTTGTTGGCATTAAGCAAAAGAAATCCCAAAATAAAAGAATCTGTTAACAAAGAGATTTCTGCTATTAATATGAACATGGAAAAGGCGGTGAGTGAGATTGAATTATCTGAAGCTCCATCAATGGATGGAAGAAATCACAAAGAGGAAGGCAGAAGTCGTCAGCAATTTGCAATGACATCCATAAATAACCTAGCCCTAATGCTTAACGAATCGTTGAGTCAAATGCAAGCAGAAGCAAAAAAGAAAAATGGACCTCCAGGAAATGGCAGCTGTAAAAAGCCAGGTGGAAAAGGAAGCAAGCCTTCTGCATCAAGTCTAAGGAAAATGCAAGAACAATTGAACGAACAGATTAAGAAACTCAAAGAGGGGATGCAAAAGAATGGGAATAAACCTGGAACAAAACCAGGAACTTCTGGAGGAAATGGAATGAGTCAGGAATTAGCAAAACTAGCTGCTCAGCAAGCAGCCATTCGTCAGGAAATCCAAAAAATGGGTGACCAGATAAATAAAGATGGGAAGGGTGCTGGTGGAATGAGCAAGTTGGCAGATAAAATGGAGGAGACAGAAACAGACCTTGTAAACAAAATGCTAAGTCAAGAGACCATTAAGCGTCAAGAAGAAATTTTAACACGCCTTCTTGAGAGTGAAAAAGCAGAGAAGGAGAGGGAGATGGATGAAAAAAGACAATCTAATGAAGCAAAGGATGAAATTAAACGTAACCCAAATCAATTTTTGGAGTATAATAGGCTAAAGCAACAAGAGACAGAGTTATTAAAGTCGGTGCCGCCTTCTTTAAACCCGTTTTACAAAGAAAAAGTGAATATTTATTTTAATAAAATAGAGAAGTAAAATTATGGTACTTTCAGAAAATCAAAAATTGCGAATTCCTTCAAGAGCCGAGAACATTATTTTAGTAGAGCGAATGGTGGAGGACGTTTGTGATTTATACAATATTGGTGAAGATTATTATGGTAATATTCTGATTGCAATAACCGAAGCTGTAAATAACGCCATCTATCATGGCAATGCTGCAAATCCAACTAAAAGTATCGACATCCTTTTTAAAACACATAAAGACCATGTTTCTTTTATTGTAAAAGATGAAGGACAAGGATTTGATTTCTCGAATTTACCAGACCCAACAAATCCAGACAACATCGACAAACCGAATGGCAGAGGCGTTTTTTTAATGCGAAATCTCGCAGACAAAGTTTCCTTCGAAGATAATGGAAGTACTGTAATACTTGACTTTAATGTAATAACGGCAAGTAAGTAGGATTACTTTTTATTGATAATTTAATCTTATTTGGGGTTTTAAAACAACTCAATTTGTTTTCCAAACACTGCGCTGTTCTCGTGATTAAGTAACCATTCTTTTCTCCACATACCTCCTGAATATCCCACCAGTTCTCCTGTATTGCCAATTACTCTATGACACGGAACAATTATAGATACCGGATTTTTTGCATTGGCATTTCCTACAGCTCGGTTGGCGTTGGCGTCACCTATTTGTTTAGCAATATCAAGGTATGATTTTGTTTTGCCGTATGGGATTTTGATGAGTTTACTCCAAACCTTTTTTTGAAACTCTGTTCCCTCTGGATTAAGTTTCAATTCGAATTGCCTCCGTGTACTTGCAAAATATTCGTCTAATTGCTGAATACAATCCGTTATTACCTTTGAAGATTCTTTTTTATTGAAATTATCACTTGCCAAGAGGGAAGGACTTTTGTCAATATTTTCTTCAATAAAAAAAACAGAAATGATACCTTCATCATTACCTGTAATTTCTATTTTCCCTATAGGAGAATTATAATACGCTTTATGGATGTCCATTATATGCTCACCCCTCCAGGAGGGAGGGGTGTTGAGCGAACTATTTTAGAAACAATATTTGTTTTCAGAAATCAATTTAGCAACAGCCGTTCTGCGAGCTTCTATCGAATTAAATGCATCCACTTTAGTGAAACGCTTTAATCCTGATATCATCATGCGTTGTTCATCTCCTGCAGCAAAATAATTGATTGACTCCTTTCCTGATTTATATATTTTATCTGAAGCATCGTTGATATAAACACGCATCATTGCGATTTGTTCCTTACATGCATCTTCTCCTCGAATGCTTACCAATTTTTCCACACGAAGCAAGACAGATTCGCTTACATACAATTCAATCATCATATCGGCAACACTCATTAATACTTCCTGTTCTTTAGCCAGTTGCTGCATGAGTTTTTGTACTGCAGAACCTGCAACCATCAACACTGCTTTTTTGAAATTACTAACGTATCCTTTTTCTTTTGCAAAAAGAGAGTCTTCAACACTTTCGAAAGAAGGGATGCTCATTAATTCGGCTGCTACTTTTTGTGCAGGACCCATTAAATCAAGTTCACCTTTCATGGCGCGCTTCAACATCATGTCTACAATTAACATGCGGTTGATTTCGTTGGTGCCTTCAAAAATTCGATTGATACGTGCATCGCGATAGGCCCTATCCATAGGAGCTTCGGCACTGTATCCCATTCCACCATATATCTGAACACCTTCGTCCACCACATAATTCAAAGTTTCGGAACCATGAACTTTAACAATAGCAGCTTCTACGGCAAATTGTTCAAACCCTTTCAATTTGGCTTTGGCCTCGTCCATTCCTCCTGCAATAAGACCTTTTATAGCATCTTCAATATTCTGACTGGCTCTGTAAATTGCTGCTTCTGCAGCATAAATACGAGTGGCTTGCTCTGCCATTTTATAACGAATAGCCCCATACTTAGATATTGGTCTTCCGAATTGCTGACGTTCATTCGAATATTCAATGGCTTTTGTGGTTACCATCTTACTTGCACCAATAGCCGCTCCTGCCAATTTAATACGGCCAAGATTTAAAATATTAACCGCTATCTTAAATCCGTTTTGACGCTCCGATAAAAGATTTTCGACAGGAACTTTACAGTCGTTAAAAAACACCTGACGTGTAGAACTGCCCTTGATACCCATTTTATGTTCTTCGGGATTTAATGCTATTCCACCAAATGATTTTTCTACAATAAAAGCAGACAAGATTGCATCATCATCTATCTTGGCAAAAACGGTGAAGATATCGGCAAAACCACCGTTTGTAATCCACATTTTCTGTCCATTTAAAATATAATGTTTCCCATCAGCCGATAAAACTGCTTTTGTTTTACCCGAATTGGCATCTGAACCAGAACCTGGTTCTGTAAGGCAATAGCAAGCTTTCCATTCTCCGGTTGCTAATTTAGGTATGTACTTAGCTTTCTGTTCAGCATTGCCGTAATACAAGATTGGTAACGTACCTATACCTGTATGTGCCGAAATAGCAACAGCAAAGGAATGCCCTGCTCCTAAAATTTCGGTAGCGAGCATAGATGTGGTAAAATCTTTTCCAAACCCTCCGTATTCTTCAGGAACTGAAATGCCCAATAAACCTAATTCTCCGGCTTTATTTAATAACCCGGGCATAAAACCCTCCTCTTGCGAATCTATTCGGTCGAGGTTATGCCAAACATTCTGTTCCAGAAAATCGTGACAGGTTTGAGCTATCATTTGTTGTTCTTCATTCCATTCTTCAGGAATAAATACATCTTTGGCTTCTGTTTCTTTAATGAGGAATTCTCCTCCTTTGGTATTTGTGCTCATACTTTAATTTTTAGAATTAATCTTTTTTTGTCCTATATAATAGGTGTGTTGTACTTTTTTGTTGCCTAAATTTCGATACTATTTTTCACTTAAATTGATGGTTATGGTAGCGGATAATGATTACCCACAAACCTAAACATCTTGCAAGTTCACAAAGCTATTAATTTATTCCATACCCCTAACATCAGAAAAAAGATGCTGATTTGTGCGCGGACGTATTTCTCACATCTCAATACTCAATACTCAAATCTAATTTTGTTCCATTGTTTTTCCCCAACAACCAACAACTAACAACTAACAACTAATTTGGGCGATCAAGAGCCCTCTTCGTCATTACCTGTCCACCTGCCCACACGCGGTATCTTTTTTTTATTTGTTTTTTCCCTGCGGGGCTATTGATTAAAAAAAAAGGATACTTCGCGCGGGTCAGGCGCAGTTAGTCAGCGCATAGCTTTTAATTACCTTTAAGTATGCTCGTAACAATACCCCAACCGTCACGCTTCTCCCCCTCTCTTGTGGAGAGGGGATAAAGGGGAGAGGTGCTTTTAACCCCTTTAGGGGCGGCAAACAGCCAGTGGCTGTTTGAGCGAGTATGTGCGTCAGCTGGTAGCCACGGGTTTTAACCCGTGGACAATCAATTCCACCACCTCTCAAAACCCCGTTAGGGGTGACATATTCCTTCCCCCATCGTCCCTCCAGTCCCCAAAGTCCCATCACCCCAAACAAAAAAACTCCGTACATCTCTGTCCGAAGCTTTCTTATAAAACCCCGTTAGGGGTGACATGTTGGTAGCCACGGGTGAAACCCGTGGTAAATCAAATCCCCCCCAACTCTCAAAACCCCGCTAGGGGTGACATATTCCTTCCCCATCGTCCCTCCATTCTCCAAAGTCCCACCACCCCAAACGAAAAAACTCCGAACATCTCTGCTCGGAGTTTCATATTATTTATTGATATTAAATATCAAAAATAGTGAAGAGTCGTCACCATCGAATTACAAGTAGCGAAAAAGGAACGCAACAACTGAAAACTTATTTATCCACTACAATTTTTCCAACTATTGTTTTTGAACCTAAAGTAAAATGAGCAAAATAAATTCCGCTTGCTTGATTTGCAAGGTCTGCTATTACTTGCGTTTCTGCTTTGTCGGTTTTATTATAACTCCAAACTTTTTCTCCAAGAGTATTGTAAATATTAATTTCAATTTCCTTGTCTTTATTGTTCGGTAACGAAATTGTAAATGTTCCGTTGTTTGGATTTGGATAAATATTAAATGATTCATTTATTAATTGTTGGTCAATACCTACGGTAAGCGAATTATAATTTGCGCTCCATCCGTTTGCTCTTGTTGCTTGGTCGGATAAAAATTCAACATACATATTTGCTCCTGTTGACGTAACAGGGGAGGGAATTGTTGTTCCTGTAAATTGTCCTAATACAGGTGCTAAATTATTTGCACCGTCATAAACAATAACTCCATCATAATTTAATTCTGTATTAAATGCAGTAAATGTTAATGTTATTGCTGAAACTCCTGTTGGGTGTATGTACCAAGAACAATTAGTATTATTACCATAATCAATTCCACCGCTACCGTCTGTAAATGTTCCGCTTGGTGCTGTTAGGTTGGTTGTACCTGTACAATATGTTGTAGTTGTTGAAGTGTAAATTGCTGTCCAACCTGTGTAGTTTACTGAAATATCAGAATAGAATTTTACATACATACTGCCACCTGTTGAAGTAATAGTAGGAGGTAAAGCATTACCTGAAAACCTGCCAAGCAATGGGGCTGCACTATTTGTTCCATCATAAACTTCTACTGCATCATAGATTGTAAAACCATCAGTTGAAATTGGCTCAACATCAAATGCAGAGAATGAAAGTGATACTGTTGTTGCTTGTGGTGGTTGAATTAGCCAACTGCAATTTTGATTATTACAATAATTATTTCCTCCGCTACCATCTGTAAAAACTCCTGCATCACTTGTATTAAGTGTTGTTGTGCCTGAACAATATGCAGAACCTGTTGAAGTATAACTTGCATTAAATCCTGCAAAAGTTGTAGAATAATCGGAAACAAAAACTACTGTCATTACTCCTGTGAATGAAGTTATAGAAGCTGGAAGGCTTGTGCCTGTAAATAATCCTATTTGATTTGTGCCTGTTAGGTCATCATAAACTATAACACCGTCATAATTTAATTCTGTATTAAATGATGAAAAAGAAAGTGTAACAGATGTTGCACAAGGTGGAGAAATGAACCAATAACAAAATTGATTGTTACCATAATTTCCTCCTCCTGAACCATCATTAAGAGAACCCGTTGGAGTTGCTAAAACTGTTCCTCCTCCGCAAGTTGGTGTAATGCCTGTTGAAGTATATGTAGCTGTCCAACCTGTTGCTACGTTTGAAATATCTGAATAAAATTTAACACATAATGCACCGCCTGAAGAATTAATTGCAGGTGGTAAAGTATTGCCCCACCAAGTCATTAATAATGTTGCAGTAGAATCAGCACCATCATAAACATTTACAGAATCATAACCCGCCTCTGTATCAAAAGTTGGAAAGTTTAAAGTAATTTGATTTGCACCTGGAGGAGCAATAACCCAAGTGCAATGGGCGTTATTAAGATAGTTTGCTGAACCACTTCCATCTGTAAATGTTCCACTTGTTGCCGTTAAACTTGTTACACCACTACAATAAGCGGTTGCACTATTCCCAATTCCAACAGCATACCAAGCATCTCTAACAGCATTATATTGAGTTGAAGGATTACCATATAAATCTTCTGCTGATTGCAATGAACCATAATAAGCATCCATATATGTTGCACCTGTTGGAAGATAGGTTAATAGATTTCTGTATGCGATTTGTCTTGCTTGTGCTATTCCTATTCCTGTAACTGAATAAGCATTACCTATATCATTTGTTCCACTACCCCCTTGACAAAGAAGATAAAACCAAAAATTTTGAACTCCACTATTTGTATGAACTCCTCCGTGGTCGGCACTTGTGTTAGTTGGATTTGCCCAATATGTACCTTGATAAGTATCGGGCTGTTGTCCGAATTGAGCGGGCGCACTATTTGGATTTGAAAGTGAACGTGCATAGAAAGGGGATATTAAAACTATATCTTCTCCGACTGTCCAATTTGCCCCTGCACCTAAAGTATTAAATTCAATACAGGTTCCAAAAATATCTGCAAATGATTCATTCAATGCGCCTGATTCTCCGATGTAGTCTAAACCTCCGTTTCCATTATTCCGAATAACCATATGAGAATATTCGTGTCCCTCAACATCTAATTCTACTAATGGTTTTAATATTACTCCATCACCTAACCCATAACCCATAAAATTATAAGGTGGAGGAAATGCACCAGCATTATCTGGGTCGCCTCCTTGACTTGCATTATGTAAAGGGTCATTAATATAATTCTTAATTACACTTCCTGCGCCATCGTAACTATTTCTACCAAACACAGACGAATAAAAATCATATGTTTTTTCCATCCCCCAATGCACATCAAGTGCGGGATTATTTAAAGTACTATTTGTATATGTACCGTTATTTCCGCCACCGCTCCAAGTTTGAGTTCCTGCTGTTGTTGTAATTGAATAACTACCACCAAAATCATCACCGCCTACTGCATCATAATCCCAAATCTCAACTGTGTAAGGAGGATTTTGTAAAAGAATATTTGGAGTAAAAGTAACTGGTGGGTTTGTATTGTCAATATAATTAGAAGCATATACAATTGTACTAGAACCATCTTTTACAACAATATATAAATCAGGTGTAATGTCTGCGAATGCTGTGTACCACCAACTTTGTACAACTGCTGAAATTGTAAAGGAAGAAAGATAAGGAACACCAGTCCAAACATTATTAGCATCAGTAAAATCAGTCGCATTAGTTAAAATATGATTAATTGTATCTATCCCTGAATTTGTTCCATCATAAGTTTGAATATTTCTTGTGCTTTCACGCAACCTGTAACCACCACCAAAATTATCAGAAGTTATTGTTTGAGTTCCGCTATATAAAGTATTTGCTGAACCAATTGCATCTGTATCATTAATCAAATCAATTTTATTTATTACTTGTCCTGTTATTGCATCAACGTATATATAGCACATTACAAAAGGGCTTGAAGCATCAATGCGAACTTTGTAAGCCAATTTGTATTCGGGTTTTTCTTTTGTTTCTTTTGCAATTACTAATTCAATAGGATAGTTATTTAATAAACTTCCTTTTACTTTTAAAAAGTCTTTTGCAATCTGTAATGAATTTTCAGAAGTGATTTTTGTTTCTGTTTGCATTTCTGAAAACTCTGCGAGAGTTCCATTTATTGAAATTACTTTTCCATCTTTAATATGTACAAGTATATTGCAACCGTCAACTGGAATGTTATTGTATTTCTGTTGGTAGTTTATATTTGTAAAACCTAATTCATCATTTTTTTCTGTTAGCAAAGTGAATGTGTGTTTGTCATTAAGATTTAAAAAAGTGTTTAACTTTTTTTCTACATCTTGTCGGGAAATATTTTCCTTCTTACAGTTTTTATAAAATGTTCCGTTAACTGTACTCACCTTTGAAACATTATTGTTAGGTGCAACAATACCTTTTGTCGTTGCATTCTTCTTTGCAAACGGACTTGAAAAGTTTTGAAGTTGATTCGTTTTATTCTGCCCGAAACAACTAACAGTAATAATGCTTGCGCAAGCAAGCATTATAATTTTTGTAGTGATTTTTTTCATTTGATTTTAATTTTAGGATTGTTTTGTTAGATTAATTAATTTATTGTAAAGTTCGGTTACTCGGTTATCTACTTTTGTTGAGCCAAAACCCCAAGTTATGTTTTGCTTATTTTCTTTTGTTTGAATTTCTATAAACGAATACATATTTTCGGGTTGATTAAATTGATAAGATTTTAATTCATTTGCTTTTTCAAAAATTTCTTTCAAAGTTTTTTTGTCAATAGTTTTTAAAGTAGTTTTTTTCTCCTTCTCAATTTTTATTAATTGTCCGTCTGTTGAAATGGAGTAGGTCGTAACCAATCCTGTAAAGCCTCCGCCACTACCAAAATTAATTGTTTCAATGCCTGTCTGCAAAATACTTTTCTGTTCTGTGCAGTTTGAAATTTTCAAAATCACAAACAATGAAATTAATAAAAGTGTTCTCATTTTGTATGTCTGTTTATTTTAATTTTTTTCGCAAGTTTTGTCTCATGTTTTTTCCTCACAAATGTAATATAATTATGTACAAAAAAAATCCCACCCTTTTCAGAGCAGGATTTTTTCCTTCATTCGTAAATTCGTACTATTCGTATTTCGTAAAGT
>CAIWDF010000085.1 GCA_903911435.1 uncultured Bacteroidota bacterium | reverse complement strand
TACAAAGCGGCAATAGCAAAAGGGGACGCTGACTTCGGAACAAAATCCTATGCAACTGCAAAAACTGCTTATACAGATGCGCTTGGTTTAAAACCAAATGAAAAATATCCGAAAGAAAGAATTGCTGAAATTGATAAATTAATGGCTAAAGAACTTGGTGAAAAAGAACTTGCCGATAAATACAATGCTGCGATTGCTAAAGCCGATGCAGTTTTGGCGGCAAAAGATTATAACAATGCAAAGGCTGGTTATAATGAAGCGCTGGGTTTCAAACCTGCAGAAAAGTACCCAAAAGACAAATTGGCTGAAATTGATAAAATACTTGCCGACCTTACCGCAAAAGAAAAAGCAGATAAAGAGTTGAATGAAAAATATGCCGCATTAATCGCTAAAGCAGATAAAGCACTTGGTGATAAAAAGTATACTGATGCGAAAGGAAATTATAACGAAGCGTTAAACTTAAAGAAAGACGAACAATATCCTAAGGATAAGATTGCTGAAATTGATGCTATTCTTGCGAAAGAACTAGGTGCGAAACAACTGGAAGAAAACTACAAGGCGGCAATTGCCAAAGGTGACAAAGCTCTTGGTTCTAAGGATTATGATAATGCGAAAGCAGGATATAATGAAGCTCTTGGATTGAAACCAAACGAGCAATACCCTAAAGATAAGTTGGCTGAGATTGAAAAACTAATCGCGAAAGATTTAAGTGAAAAGGAATTGAATGATAGGTACAATGCTGCAATCAGCAAAGCAGATGGTTCGTTTGCAGCGAAAGATTATTCAAATGCAAAGGCTGGTTACAACGAAGCATTAGGAATTAAGTCAAATGAAAAATATCCTAAAGACAAGTTGGCAGAAATTGAAAAATTGCTTGCTGAGTTATTAGCAAAGGATAAAGCTGATAAAGAACTAACTGATAGGTTTAATGCAATTATTGCTAAAGCAGATAAGTTTCTTGCAGATAAAAAGTATACAGAAGCAAGGGCTGCTTACAACGAAGCGCTTGGATTAAAGTCAAATGAACAATATCCAAAAGACAAAATAGCTGAAATTGATGGCATTATTGCAAAAGAACTTGGTGAGAAACAATTAGAAGAAAACTACAAAGCAGCTATTGCCAAAGGTGATAGAACTTTGGCAGTTAAAGATTACGAGAATTCTAAAGCTGGCTATACAGCAGCACTTGGTTTAAAACCAAATGAACAGTATCCGAAAGATAAACTTGCTGAGGTCACTAAAATTTTAGATGATATAGCAAAGGCTGATGAGTTGGAGGCTAAATACAAAGCCGCAATCACCAAAGGTGATGGATCATTCAATATAAAAGATTATGATAACGCCAAAGCGGCTTACACCGAAGCGTTAAGTTTAAAATCAAATCAACAATACCCAAAAGATCAGTTGTTGGCAATTGATAAGGCCGTAGCAGAACAAAATAAATACAAATCGATAAAAGAAAAGTATGATGCTGCCATTTCAAAGGCTGACGCAGCTTTTGCTTCTAAAGATTATGCTTCTGCCATTACATCGTATAAAGAAGCACAAGCAGTAAAACCAAATGAGGTATATCCTGTGACACAAATATCGGAATGCACCAAGCAGATGGATGATGAAGCTAGAGCTAAACGAAACGAACAACGATATGCCGATGCTATTGCAAAGGGAGATAAATTATTCGACACAAAGGATTATGTAAAATCGAAAGCTGCCTACAATGAAGCATTGATGGTAAAATCATCCGAAAAATATCCAAAGGATAGAATTCTCGAGATTGATGGAATACTTAAAAAGAAAAACGAAGCCATCATCATTCCTAATCCTACCAAGAAAGATAAAGGTCCTGATGAATTAGCCTTAAAATATGGCGAAGGAATATTTGAGGAGTATGCCAAGGAAGGAAAGAACAATTTGGTTATCCGGGTGGTGGTGAAAGGAAACGAAGGGCATAAATTTATTCAGAAAACCACAAACTTTGGAACAACCTATTGGTACAAAGATGGAGTTTTAATTACTGAGCAGGAGTTTATAAAGAATACAGAACAATAAAGATTCTGTACTTCTTTATATTCTATCGGAAAATTATTCTACAAACAATTTTAGATGAAAACGCTATTCAATATAAAATATCATTCTCTGCTTAGCTTTCTTTTTCTGGTTGTTATTTCTGCGAATTCTATTTCTCAAACGGTTTATTCGAGCAAGGAACAATCCACCTTCACGTTCAATGTTGGGTTAACAACAACTGGTGAATATCGCGACACGATTAGCTATTCGCAAGGTGTCCTATTCAGTGGTGGAGCTACTTATCTCTTCGCTGTTTCTGATAAATCGAACATTGGCATAGAAGCTTCATACATTGGTAAGGCTTTTAAACGCAGCAACCCAATTATTAAATACAGATACTTTTATGTTGAGATTCCTCTCTATTATCAATATAAATTTAGTGAAAACATCAGAGGCAATATTGGGATTCAATATTCTAAATATTTGAACTCATACTATTATTATTTAGATGGCAGTCAGAACACAGGTGTTCACAAACTTCCATTGAATACTAAATTGGGCGATGATTATGGTTTGTTGCTAGGACTGGATATTGGTATATTAAAGAATTTTTATCTCGGTGCCCGCTACTCTATTTCGGCTTCATCATTTCTAGAAAACAATACTCCTTATATGGGAACATTTCAGTTTACACTAAGAGCTGTGGTATTTCGTGGATACAAACAATTATTCAACAAGCATCAAGAACCAACTAAATAGATGAAAGGTTACTAAAAAAAGAAATCCCTTAGAATAAAGTTCTAAGGGATTTCTTTTTGTTATGAATTTTCCGCTCATTATGCTTTCACAAGTTTTGGCAACTTTAGTTGAACCAAATAAAAAGCACCAAATAATATTGCGTTGTAAAACAAATCTCCGGCAAGTGTTGGTGTGAAGAAAGGTATTCCCATTACATAAGTTGTTCCTAAACCAGCTGCACCCATTTGAAAACCCGATTGTGCCCATACTCCAAAATTAGTAATGATAAAAAACAGAATGGAAGATATAACCGAACCAGCGGTTACAGACAATACGCTTGTATTTTTTTTCACTTGTAATCCAATGATAGACGTTAGTACAAAACCAATGTAAACATAAATCATGGTATTATGAAAGCCTTGACCATTTATTAATTCCATGGCAGCATCGCTCAAAAACATTGCTAATAAAGGAATAACAAAGGCCATGCGTTTATCCGAAAAATAAACTCCACCAAACAATGCCATAGCTGCTATGGGTGTAAAGTTGGGAATATGCGGAAACAAACGGCTTGCAGATGCTAAAAGGATGGTTGAACTAACGAATAAAAAACGTGGACTTATTAATTTTAATTTCATATGGTAATCTTTAGGTGTACTTTATTGATTGAGCAAAAGTAGTTTTTTTTATGTAAATAATGATATATAATTACTTTTTTTATGTTTGAATTACTCCAACATTATATGGCTTAGTGATGGGCGCATGGTTAGCCATTTCTATACCCATAGAAACCCACTTACGAGTCTCTAAAGGATTAATGACAGCATCAATCCAAATACGAGATGCTGCGTAATAAGGCGAAGTTTGACTATCGTATCTATCTTTTATCTTATTATACAATTCGGCTTCTTTCTCAGGGGTGATTAGCTCTCCCTTGGACTTTAATGATGCCACTTCGATCTGCACTATCACTTTAGCTGCTTGTGCACCACCCATTACTGCTATATTGGCTGTTGGCCAACCAACAATCAGACGTGGGTCGTAGGCTTTGCCACACATTGCATAGTTTCCTGCTCCGTATGAATTGCCAATCACAACGGTGAATTTTGGTACCACCGAATTGCTCATGGCATTCACCATTTTTGCTCCGTCTTTTATGATTCCTCCGTGCTCCGAACGAGAACCTACCATGAACCCGGTAACATCTTGAAGAAACAACAATGGAATTTTCTTTTGATTGCAATTCATTATAAAGCGAGCTGACTTTTCAGCGCTATCGCTATAAATAACTCCACCAAACTGCATTTCACCTTTTTTGCTTTTCACCACTTTACGCTGGTTAGCTATTATTCCCACACTCCAACCATCGATGCGAGCTAACCCGCATATGATGCTTTGTCCATAGGCTTCTTTGTATTCTTCAAAATCCGAATTATCCACCATGCGGTAAATAATTTCGTGCATATCGTATTGTTGGTCGCGAGCTTCGGGAATGATTCCAAGCATTTCATTAGGGTCTTTAAGAGGTGGTTGACTCGCTTCGCGGTTGAAACCAGCTTTATCGAAGTGCCCCACTTTGCTCATGATGTTTCGGATACGGGTAAGGCAATCTTTATCGTCTTTGCATTTATAATCGGTAACACCTGATATTTCGCAATGTGTGGTAGCGCCACCCAAGGTTTCGTTGTCGATAGTTTCGCCAATGGCGGCTTTCACTAAATACGAACCTGCTAAGAATATACTTCCTGTTTTGTCCACAATCATGGCTTCGTCACTCATGATTGGTAAATAAGCTCCTCCTGCCACACAACTTCCCATAACTGCTGCTATTTGAAGTATGCCCATGCTACTCATCATGGCATTGTTTCTGAAAATTCGTCCGAAGTTTTCTTTGTCAGGAAATATTTCGTCTTGCAATGGAAGGTATACTCCTGCGCTATCAACCAAATAAATAATTGGCAAGCGGTTTTCCATCGAAATTTCTTGGGCTCGCAAGTTCTTTTTGCCGGTTATTGGGAACCAAGCACCTGCTTTTACGGTAGCATCGTTAGCCACTACAAGGCACTGTCGGCCGTGAATATATCCTATCACCACAATGGTACCACCCGAAGCACAACCTCCGTGGTCTTCGTACATGCCTTCGCCTGCAAAAGCTCCTATTTCTATGGTCTTGCTATCTTTGTCGAGCAAAAAATCGATGCGCTCGCGAGCAGTCATTTTGCCTTGTTCGTGTTGTTTTTCTATTTTGCTTTTGCCGCCTCCAAGATAAATTTTGTTCAACTTCCGTTCCATTGCTGAAATAAGTTGTTTCATTTTATCTTCGTTCTTGTTGAATTGTAAATCCATTGAATTTATTGAAGTATGTGTAGTATGTGCTTTTTTTAATCGGGTGTCAAATATAGAAAGAATTTTGATGATGAGGCTTTAATGTTCGAAACTTCGCATCAATTTTGTTCGCTCCCAAAAACATAAAACTGCCAACAGCTAATTAGGGATTTGCCCCAAATAACATAAAATTGCCATAAGTATATTAGGGATTGGCGAAAAGTAACATAAAACTGCCAACCGCTAATTAGGGATTGACGAAAAGTAACGTAAAACTGCCAACTGCTAATTAGGGATTGGCGAAAAGTAACATAAAACTGCCAACAGCTAATTAGGGATTGACGAAAAGTAACGTAAAACTGCCAACCGCTAATTAGCTATTGGCGAAAAGTAACATAAAACTGCCAACAGCTAATTAGGGATTTGCCCCAAGTGACCTAATACGAACATTTTTGTATTAGAGATTAGCAAAAAAGTAACGTAATGTTGCCATCCACACATTAGGGATTGGCAAAAAGTAAAGTAAAACCGCTAACCACACATTAGGGCTTAGCGAAAAGTAACTAAATGTTGCCAACCATATATTATGGATTTGCCAAAAAGTAACGTATTATGGCCAATCCCATAATACAATTAGGTGAAAAGTAACGTAAAAGGGCAAATCACACATTAGGGATTTGCTATTGTTTTAATTTCAGGTTGTTCATTTCAAAAGCCTTTTCCGAAAAATCATTCTCCACGCAATAATTAAATAAATTTTCCGTTAATCCTTAGATTGCATCCCCTGTGGCTAATTATTATGTACTTTTGGGGCTCAATAAATAATGGAAATGAGAAATTGGTTGAGAGTATTGGCATTAGTGGGTTTGATAAGTGTGTCTTTAAATAGTGCTTGGGCGCAAGATCGGGTGAAATGGCAAAACAAAGACCAGCATTTGATTCAGTTTAGCGGAATAGTGGTGGAAGGCGATAGTCTACGTCCGGTGCCATACACCAGTATCATCGTAAACAAAAGCAACAGAGGTACCATAAGCGATTATTTCGGATATTTTAGTTTTGTGGCTCAATTGGGCGACACCATTGTGTTTTCGGCCATTGGTTTTTCACCAGCTAATTTTTACATACCCGATACTTTGTCGACCAATAAATATTCGCTCATTCAAGTATTGCGCACCGATACCGTCTCGCTTCGCGAAACAGTGGTGTATCCTTGGCCTACCAAAGAACAGTTTAAGGCCGCTTTCCTTGCCCTCAACTTGCCCGATGACGACATGACCCATGCCAATAGAAACATGGACCGCGAAGATATGAAAGCCCGCATGGCAGGCATGGCTGTGGATGCAAGCTTGAACTATAAATTCACCATGCAACAATATCAAAGCAAACTATACTATGCTGGGCAAATGCCTCCCAACAATTTGTTGAACCCAATAGCTTGGGCAAAGTTTATACAAGCATGGAAAAATGGTGACTTTAAAAAGAAGAAAGATAAGAAGTGAGAGGAGTAAAGATTAAAGCTTTTTTATTTTCATGCTTCCTCCTTGTTGCGCTGCAAGCAGCAATGGCACAAAACAAAGCCACCGTTTATGGCCGCTTAACCAATACCGATAACGAACCAGTGGAAGGCGTTTCGGTGTCGATACTCGGAGGCACACAAGCACCAGTATACACCGATAAAAATGGAGAATACACGTATTCCATTCCTGCCGACAAAGAAATCATCATTGCTTTTTACAACATCTCCTACGGAAAACAACAACAAACCGTAAAACTTGCCGCCAATCAGAAATTGAAGATTGACAAAACCATTACCATCAATACTTTTAGAGAAGTAGAAGTAACCGACAATGCCCGGTTCAAAGAAGGAACCCGCATCGACCCTATTCTATTGACACATATACCCACAGCAAGCGAAGATTTTAATGCCATCCTCTTTACCCTACCGGGAGTTTCGAGCCGAAACGAATTAAGTTCGTCCTACTCCGTTCGTGGTGGAAATTTTGATGAGAACCTTGTCTATGTCAACGGGATAGAGGTGTATCGTCCCTTCCTTACCCGAAGCGGGCAGCAAGAAGGATTGAGTTTTGTGAATCCCGATTTGGTATCGTCCGTTGTGTTTTCGGCAGGAGGCTTCGAAGCTAAATATGGAGATAAAATGTCGTCAGTACTCGATGTTCAATACCGCAGACCGCGCAAGTTTGCAGGCACCGTATCGGGTAGTTTATTGGGTAGCAACTTACACCTCGAAGGATGTTCAAAAGATTATCGTTTCACTTGGCTGATAGGTGCGCGTTACAAAAGCACCAAATACCTATTGAGCAAAACCGATACAAAGGGCGATTATAAACCATTCTTTGCTGATGTTCAAGCTTACCTTACATATGATTTAACGACAGAATGGCAATTGGATGTTTTGGGAAATTATGCCTCTAATAAATATGAGATAGTACCACAAAACCGAGAAACCGATTTTGGTACCGTTAGCGAAGCTTTAAGATTGAAAATATATTTCGATGGTCAAGAGGTGGATAAATTCAATACCATGATGGGTGCAGTATCTACCATGTATCACGACAAAAATGATAAGTTGAATTTAAAGTTTATCGGTTCTGGATTCAGAAGCAAAGAAAGCGAAGCCTTTGATATACAAGGGCAATATTACATCGACCAACTAGAGACTGATTTTGGAAAACCAAGCTTTGGAGATGTGGTTGCCAACCGAGGAGTGGGAACTTTTCTGAATCATGCTCGAACTAATTTAACGGCTTATGTTATCAGTGGCGAACATAAAGGAACTTACACAAGTGGCAAAAACCAATTGCTTTGGGGACTGAAATACAACAAAGAAATTATTGATGATAAACTAAGCGAATGGAAATTCGTTGACAGTGCAGGCTATTCGCTCCCAATCACCGATCCACAACAAATTGTTTTGCAAAATGTAATAAAGCAGAAAATAAGTATTTCCTCAAATAGATTTGCTTGGTATGGACAAGAAGTGTGGAACAAGGATTTAAGAGACACTTCTACTCTATCATTGGCATTAGGCGTAAGGGGAAATTATTGGGATTTGAATGGACAAGCTCTATGGGGACCTAGAGGAACAATTGGTTTTAAACCCAATTGGAAGCGAGACTTTGTATTTAAATTCTCTTCTGGATACTACTATCAACCTCCCTTCTATCGCGAATTGCGAGATGGCTCAGGCAATATCAACTTTAATCTGAAAGCACAAACATCTATTCATTTTGTGCTTTCGAGCGATTATAATTTCACCGCTTGGAAACGCCCATTTAAGTTTGTTGCCGAGGCTTATTATAAGTACCTCGACAATTTAATTCCTTATCAAATAGACAATGTTCGAATCACCTATTCAGCAAAAAACAATGCACGAGGATACGCTTCGGGTTTGGATATGAAAGTGAATGGTGAATTTGTAAAAGGTCTCGAATCTTGGGCATCATTATCAATCATGGAAACGCGACAAGATATCAAGGATGATTATTACTACGAATATTATAATAGCGATGGACAAAAGATTGTGCCTGGATATACCTACAATACCAAAAAGGTGGATAGTGTTCGTTTCGAACCAGGCTACCTTCCTCGCCCTACCGACCAAAGGGTTAGTTTCGGATTGTTCTTTCAAGATAAAATGCCTCACCTACCCGATTTGAAAATGCACTTGAATCTATTATTTGGTACAGGTGTTCCATTTGGTCCTCCACATTCCGATTATTATCAGCAGGTACTTCGTATGCCTCCTTACCGAAGAGTCGACATCGGCTTCTCTTACCAAGTACTTCGCGAAAACCGAAAAGTGAAAGAGAAAAATATAGGTCGATTCTTAAAATCGGTATGGATAAGTTTAGAAGTATTCAATCTATTAGGCACCAACAATACCGTTTCGTACATTTGGGTGGAAGATGTAACAAGCCGACAATACGCAGTGCCAAATTATCTTACCAATCGTCAATTGAATTTCAGAACCATTATCAAGTTTTAAGATAACAATGGCGGTTAAAAAAAATGTTCCTTTTGATTTTATTTTAGAAAATCTTTTTTCTGCAAATCCTATTGTAAAACCAATGTTTGGTGCCTACGCAGTTTATGTCGAGAATAAAATAGTTTTAATTTTGCGCGACAAAGATGATGTGGATAGCGGAGCTTGGATAGCTACCAATAAAGAATACATGGACAGCTTACGTTCAGACTTCCCAAGTTTAAAACCAATTACATTATTTGGTGATAGTGTTAGCGGTTGGCAGATGATACATAAAGATGAAGATGATTTTGAAACCAGCATCAATTGCGTTTGTGATTTGATATTGAAAGGCGACAAACGAATTGGTAGAATACCAAAGCCAAGAAAAAGCAAGAAGACCGTTAAAATGAAAATAAAATAACTAGTTTTGATTCACAACTTTTGATTTGAAATTGATTACAAAGCATGCTCGTTTATAAACAAGAAGAGATTGAAAAAGCAACACAATGGGTAGAAGGCGAAATGTCAGCAAAACACTGGTTGCAGAATAATAAACTTGAAGAATTGGTTCAATTGAACGATGCCGTAAGCCGACATTCGAAATCCTTCGAATACTTGTTGGTGAATAAACATCTTACGCTTGCAAGTTTTGTAAATGCAGTTTGGGACGATAAAAAAGCTTTTAAGCTTCTCATGGAACAAAAGGAGTACATTTGGGCCGCAATGGCAAATTATATTAATGGTGATGATGATGCTGCACTTTTTTTAGCCAAGAATAAATTGAATCATTATTTGAAATTAGCGCAAGCTATACAATCAAAGTTAAGAATTGAAGGAGATGAAGGAACAAGTATATTTAGTGGTCCAATAAAAAAAGTATAATAAATATCGAATGCGTGTAATTGGCTCTATTCCTCATCCAAAATTAAGTATCAGTATTTTCTCTATGAACGAGAAATACCAAATTCGTTTTGAAGCTGGAAATATGGAACAAATATTCAAGATAGCACATAACGAGGTGAATGGAATAGAAGGAATAAAGAAAATGGTGGATGATGAATTTCTTGAAAAAGTAATGATTCGTTTTAATGAAATGTTTTTAGCTTTTAAACATGCGAAGGAAAAACAATAGAATAACCAACGGAATGAACGTGAAATTAAAAAAAGGTTTAATCGTGTCGATGCTTTTGATAGCGTGCTTTGCATTCAGTCCTGCTCCTACTTATCAAATTGCATTGCTTAAATACAGCGGTGGTGGCGATTGGTATGCAAATCTTGAAACCTCATTGCCTAATCTGATTAAATTTTGCAACGAAAACTTAAAAACAAACATCAAAACGGAACAAGCCATTGTAGAAGTCGGAAGTCCCGACATTTTCAATTATCCTTTCTTACATATGACAGGGCATGGAAATGTTGTTTTCAATTCTCAGGAAACAGATAATCTTCGCAATTACTTAATTGGAGGAGGATTTTTGCATATTTCTGACAATTATGGAATCGATAAATTCATTCGCCCGCAAATGAAAAAAGTGTTCCCCGAAATAGAATTTATTGAGCTTCCTTTCTCCCATCCAATCTATCATCAGAAATACGATTTCGCAAATGGATTGCCAAAAATTCATGAACATGATGGAACCAACGCACAAGGTTTCGGATTGATTTATCAGGGACGATTAGTTTGTTTCTATGATTACGAATGCGACTTAGGAGATGGTTGGGAAAGCTTCGAAGTGCATAAAGACTCACCCGAAACACATCAAAAGGCATTACGAATGGGAGCCAACATCATTCAATATGTATTAATGGGAGGTGAGAATACAGCCAAAAAATAGATTAAGCTAGGTCTTTCAGCTCTCTGTTGATTATCCTATTTATTTCTTCAGCTTTATTTATCACCATAAAGTGCGAACCTTCTTGAACTAGGTAATCGGCATTTATTTTTCTTGCATCAATCACTCTATCAGCCGTGCCATGTATATGAACAAGATTATCGGGTATTGTTTTGTTTTTCCAAGTCATTATGCAGTGAACGGCACCTTTGAAATAATTGGAGGGTGAAGTATCGAGCATCTCCCTGAACTTACGAGCTTGTTCATCGGTATAGACTCCAAATTGTTTTTTTACAAACATAGCCGAGCGTTTGTAAGTAGCATCATTAAGCGTCTTATAAAGAGGAAGGTATTTCCATATGGTTAGTTTTATAGGTAACTCCTTGTGCTCTTTACAGCTTGATATTACAAATGCTTTCACAGGATTCAATCGTTTTGCAATTTCAGTAACACACATACCTCCAAACGAAACGCCAAGCAATGCAAATGGTTCGGAAGTATCAATTTGTTTTGCAAGTCGCATGGCATAATCGGGAAGCAATTCGTTTTTGGATGGGGTTTCCCACTTGATTGGTTTCAAAACACAATTAGTTAGGTTAATGTTTCGAAATAATCGATGATCTACTCCCATACCTGGGATACAATAAACAGTTAACATTTGTATGCTATATTAAAATTAAAAAATCCCGTTCAATAGTATAATCGAACGGGATTTTATTTCAGTGACTCATTGCATTATTTTGCAATAACCAATTTCCTCACCATTGTGTTACCATCAACATTTATTTTGCAAGTGTAAATTCCAGCATTCATCGATTCGGTATTTACAGTCAATTTTCCATTGTTAGTAACTTGATTGTTCATCATTTTATGTTCTATCAACTTGCCTTGAACATCAAATATATCGAACGATAAAGATTTTGGAGGTGTTGTAAATTCGAAATTAAGACTAGAAACAGAAGAAGATGGGTTCGGATAAAACTCACCAATAGTGCTTCCTCCTTTTAGCTCTGATATACCAACATTTGAATATTTTTCAATAGTAAGGTTAATCATCAAATCTGCTGTTTCGCGAGAACGATAAATAGCCCATGTGTTATTGATTACTTCAAAAGTCTGGTTTGAAAAAGGTGCCACATTATCTTGTCCAAGCGCAACACCATCACCATTCATACTCCAAGAAACAAATACTCCGCCAGCGTTAACAATAATTGGTGTAGGTAATGTAATTATGTTCCATGCTCCTGTATTAGCTGTCCCTGGAGCCACCGCTTCCGAATCCAACATCGTTCCAGGACTTCCTGCTATTCCATTATCAGCAAATATTTCCATTGAAAAACCAACACCGTTAGGATCGGCTGCTACATAGGATAACATTTGTGTGATCTTGGCTGGATGGAATGGAGGAACGAAATAAATTCCCCCACCACCTTGACCACCTGTCCAACTAAGTCCACCGAGACCAGCTTCAGTACCGTTGTCGTAGGAAAGTAGCATAGATGTAGCTGTAGTGTCTACAACTTGTAATTCCTGAACTTTTTGATTATTGCTTGGCGTTATATCACCTGCAAGTTGAGTATTGGTTACAAATGTATACGTACCAGCTGAAGTTGGGCTAAAAGTGTTGGGCATTGTAATCGATTGACTTTGTCCTGGAGTCAAAGCGTTACTAGCTACTGTGTTCTGAGCTAGTACTGCTCCTCCCGCATTTAAAACTCTAGAGAAAACATTGAAGCTTGCTAAATTTTGATTCCCTGTATTTTTAATATTGGTTGACATGGTAAATGCACTACCAAGGTTTGATAAAAATGCTCCACCCGTTTCAGGGTTGCTATTATACATTGTAGCGGCATCCGATACTGCATAAGTAGTATTTGAAGGATACTTAAACTTCACAGCATAATTTGTTTGAGGATACGTGTTAAAAGATTGCTGTAATCCTATGTTTCCCGAGTTATTCTCGATCCCGACAGAAGAAAAATTACCGGAAGTGGTGATGGTTGAACCCAACTGTTCCTTGTATTGAAAAGTGATTGAACTATCTACTGCAGACAATATTATTTGAAAGGTGTTGCTACCCATAAAATTAGGGGAGGTTGCTTGATAAAAAGGAACGTGCAAATATGATACAATTAATGTATCATTGGTAGAATTTGTCCAGCGCCAGCATTGAGCGGTATCTCCAGGCAGACCAAAAACTAAATCGGAGGCAAAAGCTGCAATGAAATTTTGTGGGTTTGAAGTGCTTGGAATAGCCGGGAAAGGAGAAGAAATTTGTCCATTTGTAAATCCAATGTATCCATTAGAACCTACCCAAAACTGAGTAACATCATACCAATAAAAATGGAAAGGAAACCCTATAGGAAAAGAACCAACGGTATTGTCATCGTCAAGAAAACGCACATTTTGGGCTCCAGAAAGAGGTACAATATCTATCCAATTGTAAACAGGAGCTCCCACTCCATCATTGCTGTCGCGCCATGTGTAACCATAGGTATCAGGACCACCAGATGTTTGAGCATTCAACAAATTAATTGCTGAAAAACAGATAATAAAAAACATAGCTATTTTTTTCATTTTATTTTATTTTAAGGGGTTAATATTGAACAAATGTAAATAATATTTTTATCATTCTTTCTAAAATTTTCTCGACCAATTCGATTTTTAGTTTTAATCTAAACTCCAAATTGACTTAAATGATGATCAAGGTGTTTGTAAAACATATTATTCCACTCCGTTTTCTTTAATATACCAAAAGAATGTGACTCTTTTCCATCAAAGAAGTTTTCCCCTTTCTCTTGCGTTTTTTTTATGAAACTAATGAGTCGTTGTTTTTCATTTAAAAAGTCCTTTGGGTCTGTCATTAAAAATTGAGGTGCGGTTCTGCTGTTGAGCTTGTATGGCGATTCGTCTACAACCGTTTTCTTTACAAATGTTTTGAGAATAAATTTTATGAAAGAGCTGGGTTTTGAATGTTTATTTTCATAGATCATTTCGTAGGTAACATTACAATGTGCAAGCATTTGCCCAACGGTCATTTTACCCCAAACAGGTTGTGTAGTGTTTTCCAATTTGTTGATTCTTTCAATTATTTCTTCAGTTACTTCTTGTTTAAAAATATTTTTCATTTTCTAAGTTTTATTTTTGGGTAAAAGTACTTTATATATTTTAGTGAACAATCGTTTTTATCAATGGGACCAATATGTTTTGTGAGTTTTGAGAAGAAATATACTAGGTATCTTCAGAAAAAGAATCTTTAAAAGTCGTTTTGGTTCTAATATTGTATTCCATTAACAAATAAATTTAATTCTGAAATGTTGCTTAGAGGCGATTCTCTTGTGACTCAGGTATGTTTGTGGATTGATTTCATTCTAATTACAATCAAATATTTCTTTTAACAGAATTTAGTGTTCTGATTGAAAGATTGTATACCGTTATTCCATCAAAAAAACTATCTTTGCGTCCATTTTATGCAAAAAAAGTATTTACTTAACATATTCGTCTCGTTTGGGATTATCATTTTGGCTTCGTGTCACAGTGAACAAAAAGTGTATGAATCTACTAACGGTAAAGGGAAACATAAGGATCGAAGTATCACTATTGGCAAATTCAATAAGTTGGTAAAGAGTTCGGATATGGATGCCAAATATGCTGCTGCAAAGAAGTACTTTGACAAAGAGGACTATTCGAAAGCACTAACTTTGTTTGAGGAACTTATGAGTGTATATCGAGGAACCGAAAAGGGCGAAGAAGTTCATTATTATTACGCTTATTGCAACTACAATATGGAAGATTACATTGTTGCTGGTTATCAATTTAGAAATTTTGCAAAAACTTACCCAAATAGCATTCACACAGAAGAATGTGCGTATATGAATGCCTATTGTTTCTACCTTAATTCACCAGAATATAGTCTTGACCAGATTGACACAAAACTTGCAATAAAAGAATTTCAACATTTCACTTTACAATTTCCAAAAAGCACTAGAATAGAAGAATGTAATGCGCTTTTAGACAAATTGAGAGGAAAGCTTGAACGCAAATCATACGAAAATTCTATCCTTTATTTTGAAACCGGAGATTATAAAGCAGCAATCTCAGCTCTTAACAATCATTTAAAAGATTACCCCGATGATAAACATGCTGAAGAGATTCGTTACAAAATTATCAAGTCTTATTATTTACTTGCTTTGAATAGTATTGAATCAAAAAAAGCAGAACGATTCAAATCGGCCTGTGATGCGTACATCAAATTTGTGGATACCTATCCCAATAGCAAATTCATCAAAGAAGCCGAATCAGTTTATTCAAATGCGTTGAAAAATTTAGAGAAATACAATAAACCATCATAATTAAATAAATAACAAAAATGGACTACAAAAAAACAGGTGCAGATTTATCAACAGTAACTCGCGATTTGAGAGATTTAGATCACGAAACAGGTAATCTATACGAAAGTATTGCTATCATTTCGAAGCGTGCAAATCAAATAAGTGCTGAAATAAAAGAAGAATTAACAAATAAATTAGCTGAATTTGCTTCAAACACTGATAACTTAGAGGAGATTTTTGAAAATCGTGAGCAAATTGAAATTTCAAAATTTTATGAGCGCTTACCAAAACCTTCTCTTATGGCTATTCAAGAATTTTTCGATGGTAAAATTTATCATCGTAATCCAAACACTGAAGTTCAAAAATAAGTGTTAACATTTTGAAGTTGGCGAAATGGTTGATTCAAATTCTGTTTTGTCAACTTCAAAATCATAACTTTATCTTGAAAAAAGAAGAATGCTGCGAGATAAAAATATCATAGTTGGTGTTACTGGCAGTATAGCAGCATACAAATCAGCTTTTTTAATTAGATTACTTATCAAAAGAGGCGCCAATGTAAAAGTTGTGATGACTCAATCTTCACTCGATTTCATTACCCCTCTAACACTTTCAACCCTATCTCGCAACCCAGTACTCATTAATTTTACCAATGAGAAAAACAGAGAATGGAATAACCATGTCGACTTAGGAATTTGGGCTAATATGATGGTTATTGCCCCTGCTTCCGCCAATACAATTGCAAAAATGGCCAATGGTATTTGTGATAATTTGTTATTGGCCGTTTATCTTGCTGCTCGTTGTAAGGTATACATCGCTCCTGCAATGGACTTGGACATGTACAAACATCCTTCAACAATTAATAACATCAATCGATTGAAATCATTTGGAAACATAATGATTAATCCAGGTAAAGGAGAACTAGCAAGTGGTTTAAAGGGCGAAGGAAGGATGGCTGAACCTGAAGAAATTGTTGCTTTTCTAGAACACGAATTTTCGAACAAACTAATTTATAAAGGAAAAAAAGTACTCGTTACTGCTGGGCCAACATTCGAGCCTATTGACCCTGTCCGTTTCATTGGAAATTTCTCTACAGGAAAAATGGGATTCGCAATTGCCGAAGAATTTGCAAACCAAGGAGCTGAAGTCACCTTAGTTTGTGGCCCAAACTATTTAGAAACTATTCATCCTTCCATCAAACGTATTGACGTTTCAACAGCGGAGGAACTTTATGAAGCATCAACAAAAGTATTTAAAACATGCTCTATAGCTGTACTTTCGGCCGCTGTGGCTGATTACAAACCTAAAAAGATTGCAACTCAAAAAATAAAAAAGTCAGAAGGAGGAAAAACAATTGAGTTAATTCCAACAAAGGATACTCTTTCTGAACTTGGAAAAATAAAAAAAGTTAATCAAATTCTTGTCGGTTTTGCACTGGAAACAGAAAACGAATTGAAGAATGCAAAAGATAAAATTGCTAAAAAAAATCTTGATTTAATTGTATTAAACTCTTTGAATGATTTAGGAGCAGGATTTAAAACTGAAACCAATAAAATTTCAATTATTAATCGAAACAATAAAATTGTTACTTTTGAGTTAAAGAATAAGAAAGAAGTTGCGAAAGATATTTTGAACGAAATTTTTAAACTAAAATAAATTACCCTTGTGCATAAACTAATTTGTATAATCCTATTAATAACCTTTGTAAGTTCATCACTTCCAGCACAAGAATTGAATTGCAAAGTAGATGTAAATTCTGACCAAATTCCTGGTTCTGACAAGCGTGTTTTCGAATCGATGAAAACTGCATTGTTTGAATTTATGAACAATCGAAAATGGACCAACGATATATTCAAATCAGAAGAAAGAATCGAGTGTAATATTTTGATCAACATTACTGCTCGACCAGAAACGGATAGGTTTGATGCAACCATTCAAATACAAGCCCGCAGGCCTGTGTACAAATCATCTTATAACTCGGTTCTACTTAATTACGAAGACAAAGACCTTTCATTCAATTACATTGAAAGCACCCCCCTTGATTTTTCAGAAAACACATACATAGGTAATTTAACCTCTGTGATGGGTTTTTATGCATACATGATTCTTGGTCTAGATTATGATTCGTTTTCGTTGAATGGGGGAACACCTTATTTTCAAAAAGCATTAAGTATTGTGAACAATGCACAAAACTCAGGGGAAAAAGGTTGGAAAGCATTTGATGGAACAAAAAACAGATATTGGCTAGTGAATAATATGGTGGATGCTTCTTTTGTTCCTCTCAGAGAATGTATGTACAATTACCATCGCAAAGGATTGGATGTGATGGTGGATAACAAAGATGCTGGAAGATCTGTGATTTTGGAAAGCATTGAATCGCTAAAAAAAGTTCATGATGCTAAACCGCTTTCATTTAATCTAGCTGTTTTCTTTATTTCAAAGTCAGATGAAATCATTAATATTTTTTCGGGTGGAGTGTCAGATGAAAAAGCAAAAATGATTGTTACCCTCAATGATATAGACCCTACCAATAGTAATAAGTATCAGCGAATTTTAAGTGCTCAATAAAAAACAAATTCGCATTAATTATTCCATTCCTTATACTTTAATCAATGCTTAACCACTTATCTATTCAAAATTATGCTTTAATAGATAGGCTCGAAGTTGACTTTTCGAATGGGCTTACCATAATTACTGGAGAAACTGGAGCAGGTAAATCTATTCTACTTGGAGCCCTTGGCTTGATAGCGGGTAGTAGAGCAGATGCTCAATCACTTCAAGACAAAACAAAAAAATGCATTGTTGAAGTTTCATTTAATATAAAAGGATATTCACTAATAGATTTTTTTGAGTCAAACGAGCTTGATTTTGAAGCAAACACTTGTATCAGAAGAGAAATAAATCCAGAAGGGAAATCGAGGGCATTTATTAATGATACACCTGTAACACTAGTTCAATTAAAAGAACTCGCATCATATCTAGTTGATATCCACTCTCAGCATGAAACTCTTGATTTAAATGCTAACCAATTTCAACTTTCGGTTATTGATGCTTTCGCTAACCACCAAGAATTGTTGAACGAATACGCAACAAATTTTAAACGATACAAACAAGTTGAAAACCAATTATCCGGTCTTGTCGAGCGAGAATCGCAAGCGAAAAAAGATTTGGATTATTTTCAATTTCAGTTTAATGAATTGGAAGATGTGAATTTAAAACCGGATGAACAAACCATCTTGGAGCAGGAGCTAGAAACTTTGAACAATGCTGAAGAAATAAAATTAAATCTTTCAAGAGGTGTGTTCATATTTAATGGTGGAGAACAAAATTTACTTTCATCTCTCAATGATATAAAAATTATTCTATCAACTTTTGCAAAATACAAAACAGAAATTCAAGAGTTAAGTACTCGAATTAATAGTTCATACATCGAATTAAAAGATATTTCAAATGAATTAGAGAATATAGAGCAAGACATTGTTTTTGACCCTAAACGAATTGAAGAACTAACGTTGAGGTTGAACGAAATTTATAGGTTAGAACAAAAACATCAAGTAAAAACTATTGAAGAACTTATTAGTATTAAAGATAACTTAAGTAATAAGCTTCTTGAGTTTAGTTCATTGGAGCTTGAGATAGAAAAGATTAAAAAAGAATTAACTAGTTTAGAAAAGATTTTACAGAATACAGCCAAAAAGGTTTCAGGCAATAGGAAAAAAGTAATTCCGAAAATTGAAAAAGAAATAGCTTCCCTCCTATCCTCATTATCGATGCCTTATGCGCAATTGAAGATAGAACAAACAGAAACTGAACTTTTGACAAAGAATGGAACTGACAAGATTTTATTTCTTTTTTCTGCAAACAAAGGCAGCGATTTTAAAGAGTTAAATAAAGTGGCGTCTGGCGGAGAATTATCAAGGCTTATGCTAAGCATTAAATCGTTGATTGCTCAACTTACTTCCCTTCCAACCATTATTTTTGATGAAATAGATACAGGCGTTTCAGGTGATATCGCTAATAAGGTTGGTAGTATTATGATTCAAATGGCTAAATCAATGCAGGTAATCACAATAACACATCTGCCTCAGATTGCGAGTAAGGGAAATTCTCATTTATTTGTATTCAAGGAAGAAAAAAACAACAAAACATTTAGTAATATCAAAAAACTGACTTCAGATGAGCGAGTACAAGAAATAGCTAAAATGCTAAGTACTAGCAATCCAACAGAGGCGGCAATTAGCAATGCAAAAGAACTGCTAAAAAACTAAACTAATTAGTATATTTGTCGTCAATTCAAAATTCGAACTTTATAATTTTCAATTTTTATTATGTCATATAATTTATTAAAAGGAAAAAGAGGAATCATCTCAGGAGCATTAGATGAAAATTCAATTGCGTGGAAAGTAGCTGAAAAGGCACATGCAGAAGGAGCTACATTTGTTTTAACTAATGCACCAATTGCAATGCGAATGGGTGAAATAAAACAATTGGCTGAAAAAACAAATTCGCAAATTATACCTGCAGACGCTACCAATATTGACGATTTAACAAATCTATTTACCAAATCACAAGAAATATTAGGAGGGAAAGTTGATTTTGTTTTGCATTCTATTGGTATGAGTGTAAACATTAGAAAAAATATTCCATACACAGAATTGAATTACGAATACTTTGCAAAAGGTATTGATGTTTCAGCATTTTCACTTCACAAAATGCTGAGTGTTGCAAAAAAACTAGATGCTATTAACGAGTGGGGTTCTGTTGTAGCTCTTTCATACATAGCCGCACAACGCACTTATCCTTTTTATACTGACATGGCAGATATCAAAGCAATGCTTGAATCAATTGCGCGTAGCTTTGGATATCATTACGGAACAGATAAAAAAGTTAGAATCAACACTATTTCTCAATCGCCAACTAAAACCACTGCTGGTAGTGGGGTGAAAGGATTTGGAGATTTTTACGAATATGCTGATAAAAATTCTCCTTTAGGAAATGCTTCTGCTGAATCGTGTGCAGATTTTTGCATTGCCTTATTTTCTGATTTAACTAAAATGGTGACGATGCAAAACATTTTCCACGATGGTGGATATTCATCAACTGGTGCTAGTATGGAGTTGATGGAAAAATTTAATAAAGCTTAATCAAAAACTGTTTCTCTTCCTGTCTTTATTAATTTCGCTGAGAGAATAATATTGAATAGATATTATAGTCGAAGTGAAATTTCAACTAATATTCTTTACATTTGTATAATAAAAATATATAATTTGTTTTTATCATGAATGCTATTGCCAAACTATCATGGGTTAAAACCTTTGCCTATTCGATTACTAATAGTGGTTTATGCTTCCGAGCATACTTCATTGCATTATGTGATTAATCGAATGACAAGTTCTAATGATTTATTAAAAAAACTTTGATGTGAACAAATCAGAAACACAATTGTTTTTAGAAAGATGATTTAAATCAGCATCTAAATTTTAAATTTGTTCTAAATTCACGTCTTAAAAACGCTAAAAAAAATAGATAAAAACACAAACCTTTTAAAAATTATTTTAATATGAAAAAAGAAACAACCGATGTACTAGTGATAGGTGCTGGACCTGCAGGAACAATAGCTGCATCATTAATTAACAAACAAGGTTTTAAAGTAAAAATTGTAGAGAAAGAAAAATTTCCTCGTTTTGTGATTGGAGAAAGTTTATTGCCAAGAGTAATGGATCATCTTGATGAAGCTGGATTTTTGGATGCGGTAAAAAAAGCAGGCTTTCAAGAAAAATTTGGAGCTAAGTTCGTTCGTGGAAACGAAATTTGCGACTTTAATTTCGAACAACAATTTACTAAAGGATGGACTTGGACTTGGCAAGTGCCACGTGGCGAATTTGACTTGATTTTGGCTAATGAAGTTCAGAAAATGGGTGTTCCTGTTGATTTCGAAACTACCGTGACCAATATAAAATTTGATGGAACCAATTCAACTACTACTGTGGTTGACAAACAAGGTAATACAAGTGAAATAGACGCAAAGTTCATAGTGGATGCAAGCGGATATGGAAGAGTTATACCTCGAATGTTTGGCTTAGACGAACCTTCGAACCTAGGTGTGCGTAAAACTCATTTCACACATTTCAAAGATTTAAAACGTCCTCCTGGAATTGACGGTAACAGAATTACGGTCGTTGTGCATCAACAACGCACTTGGATTTGGATTATTCCTTTTTCGAACGGGATTACTTCGGTAGGTTTTGTTTCGAGTCCAGAATTTTTTCTCGACCATCCTGAAAACCCAACCGAACGTATGAAATCAGTAATAGCTTCGGATGCCACCACAGCCGAACGATTTAAAGATGCTGAAATGATGTTTGAACCAAAAACCATTGAAGGTTATTCTATTTCTACCAAAACACTTTATGGCGATGGTTTTGCATTGGTTGGAAATGCAACTGAATTTTTAGATCCTGTGTTTTCTTCGGGTGTAACATTTGCAATGGAATCGGGTAATAAAGCAGGTAAGCTAACTTGCGAATTTCTGAAAGGTAATAACCCTGACTGGCAAAAAGAGTATACAGATTATATGATGCAAGGCATTAATACCTTTAGAACTTATGTTAACGGTTGGTACTCGGGCGATTTGCACGAAATATTCTTTGCTGAAGAACCAGAAGAGGATATTAAACGTAAAATTTGTTCAGTTTTGGCAGGTTATGTTTGGGACATGGAAAATCCTTATGTGAACAAACACGAAAGAGCTGTGAGAGCATTAGCCGATGTATTGAAATCGAAAAAAGCCAAATTGGCTTAAAATGAATTTAGATGACTGATGAGTAATTTAGTTTTCTAGTTACCGCAACACAAACCTAGTTCATCAAACGGATAGAGCCGCTGAGTATATTCTCAGCGGCTTTTCCGTTTCTGATTTTCATTACACTCTTTCAAATTTTTGACATTCTCACATTTATATTACTTTACTTAATTGTAGATGGCTTTTACGAACAATTGGATTGGTTCCAAGTACACGTGCAATGATTCCAAGTACTCGTGCAATGACTCCAAGTACACGTGCAATAATTCCAAGTACACTTGCAATGACTCCAATTACACGTGCAATGATTCCAAGTACACGTGCAATGACTCCAAGTACACTTGCAACGATCCAAGTACACTTGCAATGATTCCAAGTACTCGTGCAACGACTCCAAGTACACTTGCAATGATTCCAAGTACTCGTGCAATGACTCTAAGTACACGTGGGATGATTCCAAGTACACGTGCAATGACTCCAAGTACACTTGTAACGACTCCAAGTACACGTGGAACGACTCCAAGTACACTTGTAATGATTCCAAGTACACGTGCAATGACTCCAAGTACACTTGTAATGATTCCAAGTACACGTGGGATGAATTTTAAGCTCAAAAAATCACTTAAAAGTCACCAAAAGTTAATTTTTATCACATTTTAATCGTTTTTGGCCTTATGGTAGCCTCTTCTTGATATGGAAATTGATGAAATTATCGACTTTGACTTTAACTAGGGCATCCATAATTCTAACTTACACCTTCCTCCTCCCCTATTTTATATTAACTAATAAAAAAAGAGGTCGCTCCTATGGGAACGACCTCTTTTAGAAAAGTGTAACTAATTAAGCTTAGTTCTTAATTAATCGTTGAGTGAACAGGGTGTTACCATCTGTATCCAAAATTTTTACGAAGTAAATACCATTTGATAATAATTCAATATTGGTATTCACCGAATTTGAGCCTGTTGATAACTGATGTTTTTCATTTATTACCATGTTTCCTAACACATCGTAAACTTCTTTTACCACCATTTGGTCTTTCTCCATTAACATATCAAGTGTGAAATTATTAGAAGCTGGATTTGGGTAAAGCGAAATGGCATTAATAACATCGTTCGACATGTCGATTGGAGAAGCACAAGCTCCATAAGAAATGGATTGATATCCGCTATTTCCACATGATGTTTGAGCGTAAACTCTAATTGTTCCTGCGGCAAGTGTCGTTGGAACCATTACCAATAATGAATTTGTTCCTTGACCAGCTAACACAGTTAAACTACTTGGAACCACCCAAAGGTAACTAGTAGCACCTGTCACAGCTGGTATCGAGAAGGTAGCTGTACCACCTAAAGTACACAATACAGTAGGGCCTGATATGGCAGCTGGAATAGCTGGAACTTTATTAATAGCAAGCGTTCTTGCAACACTATTAGCACAAGCATTGCTTGCCATCACGCTCACATTTCCTGAAACAGGAGTAGACCATGTAGCAACAATACTATTGGTTCCTAAACCAGCTATTATTGAAGCTCCACTTGGAACTGCCCAGGTATAGGAAGTTGCACCCGTAACTGCAGCCACAGAATATGAGGCCGTGGTGATACCGCATGTTACGGTAGGACCAGAAATTAATCCTGGTGTTGGAGGAGCTTGGTTCATTACTAATGTTTTTGCAGGACCTACACCGCATGTATTAGAAGCTTGTACAATGATATTACCGGAAGAATAGCTAGTATTTTGTACTGTCACATTATTGGCCGAAGCTGATAGTTGACTTAGTCCTGAAGGTAAAATCCATGTATAAGAAGTTGCTCCCGGTACCCCAGTCGCAGTGTATGAAGTACTTGTAATTCCACATAAATTTGTTAATCCGGCAATTGAGGTTGAAGCCGCAGGAACTTTAACATAGATTGGTAAAGCTGTTCCAGTTGTTGTTCCACAAGCGTTAACTGCGGACACATTAACATTTCCGGCAACAAATGTAGAAGCAATACCTACATTTATTGAACTAGTGCCTGTTCCACTTATAGCTGTTACTCCGGCAGGTAAGGTCCATGAGAAACTAGTTGCTCCTAACGAACTAGTGGTAAGGGTTGCAGAAGTTGCACCACAAAGTGAGCTAGGCCCAACAATGGTAGAAGGAGCTGCCGGCTTTTTAGTAATAGTCAAGCTCAAAGTTGCACTGCTTCCACAATTACTTATCGCTTGAACAGTAATGTTACCAACAATAGTTCCTGCAGCAACATTGGTTAGAATTGAAGGTGTTCCCTGACCAGAGGTAATAATTACACCTGAAGGAACAGTCCAATTGAACGTGCTAGTTCCCGGCAATGCAGATACCGAATAGTTGGCAGTTGATATACCACAAACCACTGCTGGCCCCGAAATACTTCCTGTTAACAAAGGAGGAGTTGCAGATAGATTGAGATTAAGAGCTCCTGGGTTAGTTCCACAAGCATTAGTATCGGTAACCGAAATAGAACCTATTGTAAATCCAATTGCTGGTACCACGGTGATTGCTGTTGTTCCTTGGCCAGAAACATAAGTAAGTCCAGAAGGAAGTGTCCAAATATAGCCTGTTGCATTTGATGCACTAGGACAAGAATAAACAACATTACTATTTAATGAAGAACATAATCCTACAAGACCGTTAATGTTGGTTGGTAATGCAGGTACACTAGCATTAACAGTAATATAATTACTCAAGGTTAAAGAATCACTTCCATTTCCATTGGTAGCAACCAATTTTACTGTTTTCGTGCCTGATGATGTATAGGTAACAGTGTAAGGTCCTACACCAGTTGCTGTAGCAGGATTAGCACCTGAGCCAAAATTCCAATGATAACTGGTTGCATTGCTCGAAAGATTGTTAAAAGTTGTACTTCCATTCGCAAAACAACTGATAGTAGTATTACTTGCTATAAAATTAGGAACAGGTAATCCTCCAATAACTGTAAAACTAAGGTTACTACTTGTTCCTCCTCCTGGGGCAATATTCGTTACAGAGAACGAATGTTGACCAATACTTGCAGTTGAAGATATAGCGATAGTGGCCGTTAGTGAATTATCGGAACTAACAACTATATTGCTTACGGATATACCTGAACCAGCATTAACTGAAGTGCCTCCAGAAATAAATCCGGCACCACTTATTGTTATGTTCAATGTTTGGTTTTGTGCTCCAACAGATGGTGAAATCGAATAAGCACTTGGTACAGGATTCACATCACCAATTTGGTAATCACCAAAATCAGTGACTGAAGAGGCTGAAATATAATTAGGTGTTTGAACTGAATTAGGTAAATCTATCCAGCTTCCAGCAGTGTATACTCTAAGGTCACCGTATGAGTCAGAATACCCTGCATCAAAATCAGAAGATTGATATGACATGCCAACCTGAAACTCATCATAACTTATTCCTCCATTAGTTAATGTCCAAGTACGATTAACCGTTTGACTTAAATTAAATCCTGAACTAGCAGCTTGTGCATGATCTCCACTTGTTGAAGAGGCTGTTACATATCCTGCTACAGAAACGTTATTAAAGAAAATGTCTAAAGCTGAGGCATTACTATTTGAACCAATAGGATAATATGCAGAAATACCGAATCCTGATGGAATATATTGTTTTAGATTACCATCAATAAAACCATCAATAGCGATTGGATATGCATTAGCTTCTATCTGAACATAATTAGCGCCTGTGCTAATATTACCATTATCTAATTCCAAAATACTATTAATAACGATATTATTGTTTAAGGTTACTCCTGCAGTGTTATTCACGAACATATTATCAAAGGTTGTTGTTCCAATAATTGTTTGTGCTGAGCTTCCTGTGAAAGAAACGCTTCCACCACCTGATGTAAATGTTCCGTTATTTGTCCAATTCCCAAACACTGTTAAATCTGAAGTACTACTCATGTTTAAAGCAGCAGCACCGTTAATAGTGATGCTATTACAGACTGCACCCGTAGTTGAAATAAGCGGCATGTTTGAAACTGAAGAAGAAATCACCACATTAGTCGTGGAAGTTGGAATTCCACCACACCAATTATTTGCATCAAACCAATCATTGTTCACACCAAACCAAGTGCCTGAGCTCACAACTGACAAAGTGATAGAAGACGAAGAAGCTGTACAAGGTGAATTGGTAATTGTCCAAGATAATGTATAATTACCAGTACCACCATCAGGAATGAAAGTTGAAGCAGGATTATGAATATTACTGAATTGAGTTACGTTCATACTCGGACCAGAAACTACATTCCAAGTGCCGATTCCAACTGTTGGTGTATTTGCAGCAAGTACAACACCTGAAGAACAAATGGAAGCACTTGAACCTGCAACTGAATTGCTTGGAGGAGTTGTTACTGAAATGGTAGTAGTTGCTGTATTTTGACAGCCATTTGCGTCTGTTCCTGTTACAGTATAAGTTGTTGTTGACGTTGCTGTAAATGGTGTTGCATTGGTGATGCCTCCTGTCCAAGCATATGAGCTTGCTCCGGTTCCACTTAATGTTACAGATGTTCCACTACAAACTGTTGTGGATGGACTTACCGTTGAACTTACTGTTGGTAATGCATTCACAGTAATTAAACGGGTTGATGTGTTTTGACAACCATTTGCATCTGTTCCTGTTACTGTATAAGTTGTTGTTGATGTTGCTGTAAATGGTGTCGCATTGGTTACACTGCCTGTCCATGCATAGCTTGTTGCTCCGGTTCCACTTAATGTTACCGCTGTTCCAATACATACTGTTGCTGATGGTGAAACTGTTGAGCTTACCGTTGGTAATGCATTTACAGTGATCAAACGAGTTGCGGTGTTTTGACAACCATTTGCATCAGTTCCTGTTACAGTATAAGTTGTTGTTGACGTTGCTGTAAATGGTGTTGCATTGGTTACACTGCCTGTCCATGCATAGCTTGTTGCTCCGGTTCCACTTAATGTTACCGATGTTCCATTACATACTGTTGCGGATGGTGAAACTGTTGAGCTCACTGTCGGTAATGCATTGACAGTGATTAAACGAGTTGATGTGTTTTGACATCCATTTGCTGCTGTACCTGTTACAGTATAAGTTGTTGTTGCAGTTGCTGAGAATGCTGTTGCATTAGTTATTCCTCCAGTCCAAGCGTAAGAGCTTGCTCCTGTTCCGGTCAAGGTTACTGATGTTCCACTACATACTGTTGCAGAAGGTGTAACGTTAGAGCTAACAGTTGGCAATACATTTACAGTGATGCTACCAGTCGTTGTTATTGTTCCACATCCTCCTGTTAAAGTAACTGTATATGTTGCAGCTCCGGCAACGGATGGCGAACCACTGATGGTGATGACGTTTGATAACCATGAACCATTTACCCCTGTAGGCAATCCAGCAAATGTTGCGCCTGTCGCTCCAGTTGTAGAATAAGTTATATTGGTGATTGCTGAATTCAAACAAACGGTTTGTGCTACTGTACCTGCAGCTGATGTGCGTGTAACTGTATTGTTTGCATTCACTGTGATGGTGTCTTTATTCTTTCCAAAACCTGTTGTTCCAACACAACCAAGTGCATCGGTTACTGATACAATGGTGTAAATAGTGGTTGATGTAACAGGAGTAGTAAATGTGGCAAAATCAACACCGCTCGAATTTCCAAGGGAAGTTCTGTTTGAAGTTCCATCGCTATAAACGATGTCAAAAGGTTCAACAGCTAAGGTATCATCATAATTAAGAAGACCTGCTCCTGTTAAACAAAAAGGTCCATTTGCAGTTAATCTTCCTGCTGGTAATGGACTAATGTTCATAGTTGTAGTATCGAATGCAGTCGTAGCTGTTACGCAAGTACCACCTGTGATAGTAATATTAACTCTCACTAAGTCGTTATCCGCTAAGGTGCTAGTGGTATAAGTGGTAGTTGCACCACTTTGTTTTGAAACTCCATTTACTAAGAATTGATAGTTACTTACTGAGCCTGCACCATAATTGCTCGGTGTTCCAGTAAATACTACTGTGCTTCCAATACAATCAGGATTTGTACCAGTAGTTAAATCAAGGCTTACAGCTGGTGTGAAATTAGGATTCACCGTCATGGTGATGGTATTTGAAGTTGCGGTAGTGGAAGTTAAACAAGATCCTCCAGATACCGTAACATCACATGTAACCAAATCACCATTCGTCATCGCTGAAGAAGTATAGGTTGCGGTAGCTCCACTTTGAACAGTACTTCCATTTACTTTAAAATTATAATTTGAAACGGAACCTCCTCCTAAACTTGATGGTGTAGCAGTATAGGTGATGCTACTACCAGCACATTGTGGATTGGTTCCTGAACTTATTGATAAGGCAAGACTAGGTGTAGAACTTACAGCAGTAACTATACTTACTGTATTACTTGCACTAATTGCTGTGTTACATGGCCCTGAAGTAATTTGTGTAATAGTTAATAGCGTTGTACCTGTTGTCGCTAAATTTGAGGTAGTGAATGAACCACTTCCTGCCGCTACCACATTCATACTTGAGGTAAGGCCTGTTGCTGTGTTTGGTGACCCCAAGTTATAAGTTACCACATACAACCCTATTGGAAGATTCACTGCATTGCCTGTAACCGAAACGGTTGCTGGAGTTCCGGCACAAATCCCTGAACTAGTTGTACCAGTAAGTGCATAAGTAGGGCAAGGCGAAATAGCAGACATATTGAAATAGCCTAAGGTAGAAATAGCATCTGAATTTAAAAGTGATGCTGCCGACACTGTTCCGTTTAAAGAAGCATAGGCTCCTGTTAGTAAAGTACTCTTACCGATTACAGAATAATTACCTAAACCAACTTGACGTGTGAGAGAAACCGAACCTGTGAACGTTCCTGAATTAAGTGTTCCTAACCAATACTCATTGTGACTTAATCCAATTATTGGAGATGTGTAAGTTGCTCCTGCTCCTGGATCAGCGTTGAAGGCTTGTACCGTGATGATTGGTGAACTAGCTGCAGTAGTTGCTAAGGTGAATGGGAAATAATTAGTTCCTGTGCTTCCTACGGGAAACACATATGTTCCTGCTGTGTTAGCAAGCGACCATTTCACTGGACCGTTGATGAAGGTAGTGGTTGAACCTCCTGCTATTGCAGTGGTTGCTGTGTTTAGAACGGTTAACAAATTAGTAGCAGTGGTGGTAAACAAACCTACAGTTAAGGTAAGTTTACTTGCTGTATTCAAGCTACGTGCTGAGTTCAGCGTTACTCCACTTGCATTGTTGATGATTACTCCTCCTGTTCCTGAGAACGTTGCTGGGAACTCTGATCCTGTTGTTTGCAAGGCGGTGCCTTTGTATTGCAAGGTTGCCGAAGCTCCATAAGTCAAGGTTCCAGAAACAGTTACAGTAGACGTTCCTTCGCGAGAGAGTATTCCATTTACGGTTGTTGTGGTTCCTGTTGCAATTGTTTTAGCTCCTGATGCTGCAAAGGTTAAGTTATTAAACGTGGTGGTGGTATTAATCGTTTGTGCTACTCCTCCAAATACTACCGTACTTGTTCCTGCGCTAAACACCGAACCTGTCCCTGTCCAAGCAGTAGCGCTTGTTGAATTTACATTGATGGTACTCGAACCTCCATTCATGGTTCCTGCTGTAAGGGTTACATTTCCTGTAAATGTATGTGTGCCAGTACCCATATTTACGGTACCTCCTGAACCATTGATGGTTAAAGCTGCTCCGTTGATATTGCCCGAAATAGTTGCTGTACCTCCTGTTTTAGTCATGGATACTGTTCCTGTGGTAGTAAATCCTGAGATGGCTTGTGTGGCTGCATTGCTTGCAATGGTTACTCCTCCTGAGCCTGATGTAAATGCTCCGTTGATAGTGAAGTTACCTCCCACGGTAAGTAAGTTAGCTCCTGGTGTTAACGTAGCACCAGCATTAATAGTTAACGGTACGTTAGCATTCAATACACTTGCTCCGGGCATAGTGATGGCTCCCGTGTTAGCAATCACTATGCCGCCTGTGGCGGAAAAAGGTGTTATCCATTCTTCGGTAGTAGCTGTGCGGGCTGTGGCTGTGTTATATTTAAGTGTAGCACTTCCTCCATAAGTAACAACCCCTGTAGTTACTGTAACCGTTGCTGTTCCTTCCATCGAAAGAACTCCATTTACAGTAGGTGTTGTAGCAAATGTTTTTGCTAACGAGCCAGATAAGGTAAGATTGATGTAGGTAGTTACTTTGGCAGTTTGTGCAACACCTGAATAATTAACTGTATCGCCTGCAGCAGTGGCTGTTAAAGTGGTGATGGTTGCAGTTCCTACAAGATTTAAATAGGAGTTTGTTCCTTGTGTTAAAGTTCCAGTTCCTGTTAATCCAGTACTTACGGTGAGATGAGCGGCAAGGTTATTGGTAACTGTTCCGTTGATGACTAAGGCTTTGAATGTGGTTGCTGTGGCCCCACTTATAGTTTTGGCTGTTCCTGAAAAGGTGTGATTACCTGTTCCTAATGCATTAAATGTGGTAGCATTGTTTGTGAAATTCCCTGCAAAAGCATAGGTGTTGTTCGCACCGTTTCCAGTTGCTGGTTCTGTCCAAACGGCACCTGCATTGAGGGTAACGTTTCCAGTGAAAGCTATTGCTCTTGATGTTCCGCTGGTGGAAGCAAAAGTAACAGTTCCCGAAATGTTGGTTGCTCCTTGTACGGTTAATGCTCGCGAACAGTTGAACTTACCACCAGTATTGATAGTTAATGCACCTAAGCTTGCTGTCACCCCAGTCGTAGTCATGTTCAATATAGCACCATTATTAATGGTTACCGAACCTGCAGCTGTCTGAGTTAAATTAGCACCTATGGAAACGCTATTGGTACCTGTAGTAGCAATGATTACGGCATCGCCTGTGGCTGGTGCCACACCGCCTACCCATGTGGAGCCGGTTGCCCAAGTTCCTCCTGTGGCGGTGGATGTGATGGTGGCTGCTTTCATCTGGATACTACCCATGATAAAAACAAAAACAATAAGCAATTTACTTATTGCCTTTTGATACGTGTTGTTGATTGTGGTTGTGTAATTGTTTTGATTCTTCATTTTTTGTTTTTTTTGTAATTAACTATTTAATTTTTTGGGGTTAATGGGGGTTTTGTGTTTATTTCATTTCTATTTTCATTTCAACTTACTTATTTGTTATTTCACCTTACTTTTGTTTACGTTATACTTCAAATTTTCAATTTAGTTACAATCTAAGGTCGAACATTTTTTAAAAATCGACTAAAATTTATTTAACTAATTGTTTTTCAAACACTATTAAAACGCCCAATTGACTAGTAAATTCACACCTAAAACTCATTTTAATAAGCCGTATGTTCAATTACCAAAGCCGAACGTTCATATTAAATCGTTACAAATATATAAAAATTTAAATAACAACAACATTAACTTGAAGTTACTTTTTCAACAGGTGAACTAACATGATTGTTAGCCCAACGTATTTCTCATCAAAAAAGAAAAGCAAACCAAACGAAAAAGCTGTCGAATTGGAGGGTTTTGCAACGCACGATTACCTAAAGCCATGGCAGCATTTAAATCGCTTATCCGTTAAGTTATCAACAGTTTGCGCATTGATTGAAATTAACTTCCGAACACACACATCAGGTTCGAAAGCAGATAAAGAGGTTTGATTAAAAAATGAGTGAGGAATCCGCTTTAGCGGAAAAATGATAGCGAAAATGGCTAAAAAATGAAATGATAAAAAATGCTAAATCGCCTGATTTTGAAGCTAGAAGACGACTTTTTCGTTCGAGGTCTGGATGATTTACTGCCGAGGCTAAGCAAATTACTGCCGAGGCTAGGCAAATTACTGCCGAGGCTAGGCAAATTACTGCCATGCCTAAGCAAATTACTGCCGAGGCTAGGCAAATTACTGCCATGGCTAGGCAAATTACTGCCGAGGCTAGGCAAATTACTGCCGTGGCTAAGCTAATTACTGCCGAGCCCGCCTTTATACATAAATTGGCTAGGCTCGGCAGTAAATCAGCTACTTCACTCTTTTTTTGATGACTTGGCTTACGCCTTGAGGCACATCTTGTACTATCAACTCATGAGTAAAATACACCACAGCGCCTGATGTTAAACCTTCAACCAGTTTAGTGGCCGAAGAGGAAGAGCGTATCAATTCGAACTTCACATTGTCGTACGAAATCTTCCATTCATGCAAATGCCTTTCTTTAGGCCCTCCAGGAGCGGTGAGTATTATTTCTCCAGGGTTCACGCCATCTTTCGCATCAAATTTATGCTTTTGTGGAATGCTTGCTTCCACCACCTTAAACTTGCCACTTTCCAAGATAGCGATGGAGTTCACCGGGTCGTCATTTGCAGCCTCTTGAAACAAGTTGAGCAACATGTTGAGTTGATTCATCATTTTTCTGAACAAGCCCGGACGAGTACCCGTCACTGCGCCTTTGTAAGCCGTAATGCTGGCGTTAACTACCGTCATCTTAGCCGCAGACACCGATACATAACTGCTCGAACCACAAGCACCCGAAATTTCTTGTGCCCTTGTTAAACGACCCTGAATAGTGTTAGGCAAATCTATCGCACCTTCCACCATGTGAATGGGCAATGGCACCGCAAACAAGACAATAGCGTTAATTGAATGTTTTTTTGATTTCAGGTTTTTAAATGCTTGACGCCTGTTTCGTCTGTTTCCGATTAAATAAGTGATTTTTTTCATTTCTTTTTTTTTAAAGAGTTTATAAATTATTTTTTTGACGATATAAAAACAAAAAACGCTTTCATGCGAATGAAAACGTTCTTCGGAATATCCAATAAAATAAACCCTTTTGGCGGATGAACCAGTTGGTATAGCCGCTGATGAAAGAGAATGATGTATGTCGCAATTATAGTGCATGACCTATCGAATTACGGTACAATAGTAGCACCAAATTCATCACAAAAAAATGACTTAAGTCAGTCTTTTTGATTTTTTTTAATTGTTGATGAGTTTGAAACAAAAAAAAGGGACAACCTTAGTCGTCCATTTTCATTTATTTTGATACCAATTCGAATCCTTTAATCAATCACAATTTTTCTATTGATGATGCTCTTACCGTTTTCTATTTGGATGAAATAAACTCCACTCCTCATCTCTCCTTTCTCAATGGTTACGAGCTTTGTGCCACTCACCATCATTCGTTTTATTTCTTTGCCCAACACATCCATTATTTTTATTGAAGTATGCATTTGTAGTTCGCTAAACGCGATGGAAGTTTGCATAGTAAACGGATTTGGAGCAATCACCACCGATTGATTGTTGCTTGCTTCGTCAATGCCAGCAGCCAATAGCACACAATCCGAAGTATCGTTGCAAAATCCGTTCGACACAATCACAGCAAAATTTCCGTTCACATAAGGCGTGTAATTTTGCCCTGTAGCGCCTACAATCAGCGAATCGCCATGTCCACAATCAATCCATTGATACGTCACATGGGTAATGTTAGCAGTAGCTGTAGAGCCCGAAACCGTTACCGCTACCGGCACTGACGATGGCACTACACTCATCGTAGTAGAGTCGATGCATCCGTAACTATCCGTCACCGTTAGTTTGTACGTACCATTACCAACAATCACCGTATCGTTCGTGCTCTGGTTCGACCAGCTGTAATGTGCATAAATCAACGAATCGGAATACAACGTAGTAGTGTATGCACTACCGAAACAAGTGTACGGATAGCCCGCTATCATTGGTGTTGGATTAGGATGTTCGAACACATTCACCGTAGTTGATTTCGAACAACCGTTCAACATAGAGGTTACAAAACACAAGCCCGGACTCGAAACTGCGATGCTAGTATCAGAAGATACCGCGCTCCACACATAGCTTGTATACGTGGTAGGATGAACCGTGAGCACCGTTGAACGCCCCGGACAAAAGCCTGTTAAGCCCGATATCACCGGATTCATGTTCGATGTTCCTGTTGAATAAACAAACACGTTTGCCGTTATAACAGTTGTTCCTATTGGCGTTCCATCGTCAGTGGCTACAAATGTAATAGGGTTGTTTCCAATATTTGCTGATGTGCCAATGATGCGAATAACAGCAGAGGCGGTATTTCCAGAGGTATTGCTCACCACCACCGCATTCGACATTCCATTCATGTTGATTGAAATATTTGTCATTTGTCCTGCTTCAGGCGATAAAAAGTTTTCACGAATGTAAAGCGTATCGCCCAATCCACAAATCCTTGCAGTATCACAATTCAAAAGCCCAGCCGCTACAGGAGCCATATTGGTGCCCGTGCAAAAATCAGAGTAGAACGATTGATTATCCAAAAAATCGATACCATCATTCACTCCCGCACCACCATCGTAAGCTATGCCCGGTTGGTCAAACGTACCAAACTGAATGAAGTTTACACCATCTCCTTTGTTGATGCCAACTGTTGCAGGTGTACCTCCAAAGCCATTGGTACCGCCATATCCAGTGGTCCACTGCATATCACCATAACAAAAAGCCACATTATTTCCTGCAGGCAAAATCGAATCGTTACCATTAGTCATGATTACTTGAAACGTGTTCAGCAGCGCATTTGCGCCCATTCCATAATACCCCACTTGATTCCATTGAACGATAACATGAGTAGATGTGATTTTGTAATACACCAATCCACTTGTTGCTGTAATTGTGTTCACATCCGCCCAAAAAGGTGCCAACATTACACTACCTTGAAACGGAAAACCAGTAGCCGAAAACCCGCTGTTAGCGGCCGTTAACGTAACATTCCCATTGCTATTGATAAAAAACTGAGTGTAATTGGTACCGTATAAACAAAAATTAAAAGGTATCGTTTTCGCCAATGTCGAGCCATCATCCGTGCGGTAATCTGGCGCTGTACCATTCGTAAATTCTGCTACACTGAAGGTAGTATCTATTGTTGCCACACAACTACACATCAATGCTCCTTCCCCATCTCTATCACTCTTCAACTTTTTTTGTTGAGCCTTTGTTACCTTCGAAACAGGCAACGCATGAGCATCGGTTATTATCATATAGTCAACATTCGATTTCAATTCTCCTTTCATTTTCATTGCCGAATAATCAGATGATGAGATGCTTACTTTCCGTTCCATCCCCTGCTGCGCTTTGGTTTCGTGAACGAATAATGAAACAACACTTAAAGTGAGTAATATTTTTTTCATGGTTAATGTATAATTGTTTTCAGGCGTAAATGTAATTAAATTACTTAATAACCAATGAACATTCGGCATAGAGTTCCAAAAAGCAAGTTGTGTGAAAAATCAAACGCGTTTTTTGTAATTCGATTAATGTTACTTTTGTCCGATTTTAATTATGCATCCTTTGCTACGTCATTTAGTAATCATCCTTTTCCTTACTCCATCCTTGCTTTATGCGGGCAATGGCGATACGGCCACGTTTTTCAAATCGAAAGGAATTACACATTATTTTTCTAGTGGAGGTTTCGAATCAGCTGATTCATCACTATCCATCGATAATTCGTTGGCTGGATATCAAAATTACAGTGACCGAAACACTTTGGGAAATATTGGTTTACCCATTGCTGATTTGGTTTACCATCCTTCACAAATCAGCACAGGTATCGGTTTTAATTATTGGAAAAACAATTATCAAAATTATTTTTACACTCCACAAAACCTTAAGTATTACAACACGCGCAGTCCTTTCACTGATTTGTTTTATGTGGCGGGAAGTAAAAAGGAAAGTGTTTTTCGATTGATCTTCTCGTACAATATCAAAAAAAACTGGAACACCACTGTTAATTTCTCGCGCATACGCAGCGAAGGATTGTATAAACAAACCAAAACACTTAATAATTTTCTAGCCATATCATCTAATTTCAAAAGCAACAACAATCGATATTGGCTATTAACAAGTATCTTGTTCAACGGCTGTAAAAACGCAGAAAATGGGGGCATTAAAGCCGATTCGGATTTTGTGAATGGTACTTCTTTCGACCGTAAATTAATCGCCATAAGCTTATCAAGTGCCAAACGAAGTGTCATCAGCAAAGGTGCTACAGTAAAGCAATTCATCAACTTTGGAAGCAAAACAAAAATCAATGATTCATTAAGTTCCATTGTACCTTCATCACACCTCAGTCTCACCTCCTCTTTTATTGACGAAGCATTGATGTATCAAGACGATGCTCCTGCGGATGGGTTCTATAGAAATAGTTATTATCCTTCAGATACGCTCAAAACCTTTGATTCTACTTATACCTACAAGTTCGCAAACCAATTGGAATGGAAACGAGTTGATAATGGCATACATCGGGGACTGATTGATATGTTTGGTATTAGTCTTGGAGTAAAAGACGAAATATGTAAAATAAAACAACGAGAAATAGATACGACTTTCAACAACATTCTTCTTTCTACTTCTCTTTACAATACTTATTCAACTAATAATTTTTGGTGGCAACTTGCTGGCATGTATGATGCGGTTGGCTACAACAAAGGTGATTACCAAACAAGCATTGTATTAAAAAAGAAATTAATTGATAGTGCTCTTATCCTCACCGTTGCTGGAAATCTACAAGTAAACACTCCTGATTTTATTTACAACCGATACCTTTCTAACCATTTTAAATGGAACAATAACTATGATAAAACTCAAACACTAGAAGTTGGTGGTGATATAGAATGGGAAAAATACAAATTGAAACTTGGTGGAGATTATAAAGTGTTCAAGAACATTTTGTACTTCGATAACGATGCAATAGCTCGACAATACATTGGCCAAGTTCCTTTATTTACAGTCTATTTAAAGAAAGACTTCAAATTATTAAATTGGCATTTAAACAACTCCGTTATTTATCAATATGTGCCCGACTCAATGGTGATAAGAGTTCCACAGCTTGTATTAAATCATTCATTGTATTACGAAAATGACTTATTAAAAGGTGTTTTACATCTTCAGATAGGAGCATCTTTAAGTTATTCGTCTGCCTATTTTGCTGACGTCTACATGCCCGCAACAGGCGAATTTTATTTGCAATCAGCACAGAAATATGGTGATTATCCTTTTATTGATGTTTTCCTAAATGCAAGAATCAAATCGGTTAGAGTGTTTATTAAAGTTGATCATGTAAATAGTGGTCTGATGGGAAATAATTACATGATTACTCCAAGGTACCCAATGAATGACAGACTATTCAAAATAGGTATCAATTGGAGATTCTGGGATTAGTGTTGAACAACGATTAGAATTGTAAATAAATAGGCATCACCTGGTCAGCTTGTTTTACCTGAATAATTACCCACAGGAACACTAACAATATCGCAACTCTACTCAGCAACGAAGTTTTAGCAAGAAATTTTTCGGTAAAAAACTGATATGATTTCGGTATAAAGTGGATAATATAACCTAACAACATGATGATAAAAACGGTTCCATAAGCCGATAACATTGGTGTGAAGGCTGCGATATCGAAATTAAATAATATTTGAGTTATGATCACTCCTGCATCATGAAAGGTAGAAGCTTTGAAGAAAATCCAACAAAAACAAACAAAGTGAAAAGTGATAATTACTCCAATAACTTTCCAAAATTTTGAATTAAATCGTTGATTGTTAAATCTAGTAACTAGCGAAAGCCTTAATTTATCAATAGCCAGGGCAATTCCATGCATTCCTCCCCAAACAACAAAATTGAATGAAGCACCATGCCATAAACCTCCAAGTAGCATTGTAATCATCAAATTAAAATATTGACGCACCTTCCCTGCCCTATTACCTCCAAGAGAAATATAAAGATAATCTTTGAGCCACGATGAAAGCGAAATGTGCCACCTCCGCCAAAACTCAGTAATACTGGATGATTGATAAGGGGAATCAAAATTTTCGTTAATCGTGAAGCCCATCCACTTCGCCATACCAATGGCCATATCTGAATAACCAGAGAAATCACAATAGATTACCATCGCATATCCATAAACGCCAAGCAAACATTCAATGCCCGAATGTCGTGAAGGATCATCAAAAATATACTGAACGTAATTCACATAAATATAATCCGAAATCACCACCTTTTTGAAAAGACCTCCCAGTATCAGATACATACCTCGAGCAATATCATGATTACTTATATAAATGTCTTTTCGTATTTGAGGTATAAAATCTGAAGCCCTAACGATAGGCCCCATCACAAGTTTAGGGAAGAAACTAAGGAAGAAACAATAGTCAAGAAAACTTTGAACAGGCTTAAATTTGCCACGATAAACGTCAATCGTATAACTCAAATTTTCAAAAGTGTAAAATGAAATTCCGATAGGCAGAATAAGATGCAAAGGCTGCACTTCTCCTAATTTTAATTCATTAATAATTTCTATAAAAAAATTGGTGTATTTAAAATAAAACAACAATCCTAGATTGATAAGAATACTGAAAATTAAAATGAGGTTTTTCTTTCTCTTTGTTTTGGCTGCATAAATCCAATTCGAAAGATTAAAATCAACAACAGCAGACAACGAGATAAAAAGAAAATAAAATCCACAAGCCTTGTAAAAAAAGTAAAGAGAGAAAATTGTAAAATAGATTACGCGCGATAATTTTCTTTTGTATAAAAATTGATACCCCAAAAGAAAGATACAAAAGAAAAACAGGAAAAACCCCGAGTTGAATAACAAAGGGTCTTTCACATTATAAGTGAGTTGTGAAACTAATTTATCGAAATCAATATTAAACATCGCACAATTCTATTGAACATTATTTTTTGATTTATACTTTTCATATCCCAGCATTAATGCTTTATAAAACAAAGTTCCCTGAATTTGATACCCTTTACCACTAAAATGAACCCGATCTTTTGCAGATAATTTTGATGTATACCATTTTCCCATTGAACCAAATCCTCCCATTATTTCATATAAATCCCAATATGCGATGTCATTGTTTAAGCAATATCGAATAATGGTTTCTTTATCTGTCTTCATATCTGGATTCTTCACTCCTCCCTTTCTTGATCTCCGAAAAGAATCTCCTGGAGTGGTTAGAATGATGGATGATTTAGGGTTTGTTGATTTAATATTTGTCACTAGTGAATCGATTTGATGATAAAACAAATCCTTATCAAATCCTTTGCTAAATCCTTCATTCGTTCCCATGGAAACTATAATTAAATCGGAATTCAAATAAGCAAGTTGTTCAATAAAATGTTTCGACATGTTATAATGCCTATACTCAGAGCCATTCACTCCAATCATATTATACAATACTCCAGATGAATCATTCTCCAATAGCATCCCATAAATCCTTGTGGTTCTTTGACATGAAGAGTCAGAACATTTGTTTCTTAAAATAATTTGTCGAATGGGTGAGTCGAATTTCAATTGAGAAATGTAAGGATTAGCGTCTTTGTTTGAAGATTTGAAAACTCCTCTTTCACAATTTAAATCATCACAAATAGTAAGGTCATAATTATTAATTCCCTTCTCGTGAAACAAGGTAAATTTGCTGAACATATAACCCAATCCCGGCTGATCTTTCACCATTAAATTTATCTCAGCGGTCGAATCCGTTGTTTCAATAGTAAATCCACTAACACCAATAGGCAGCGGCTTTTCGTAAAAAACATTTCTCTTGGCTTCCCACTTACCATTTGTGGTAGACTTATAACTGGTAGGTTCATTGCTTTTGGCCACTCGATAAGGAAAAACAAGTCCCCTACCAGCATTACCAAATTTTAATTGCATTTTCTGACGAATAGTTCCTGACAATAAATCAGCCTGAATATGAGAATCTCCTATATGAGTGATATTTATATGTCCTGATTTTGAATGTTCAAGTTGAACTAGTTTTTCATAAAACGATAGAAGGGATGTACTATCATTTCCAATTCTATTCAAATCAGTACGAATGAATTTGAATTTAGAATAATCAATAGAATCAACTATTTGAGAATGAACAGTGCCTTTTAAAAAAAATGTTAGTAAACAAAATGCCACAAATTTTATTGTTCTATTCATTTTGTAGCCGAGCTTGTTTCTTGTTATAATCATTATACTCACTCATCAATTTGGTATATAAAAGTTTGCCAACTTTATGTGCACCTTTAAAGTTGAAGTGAGTATAATCTTTATTTGCTAATACAGTGTCTCCTTCAACCCATTTAACCATCGACTCACTCCCTCCCATTGCATCGAAAAGACTCCAAAATGAAAGATTATTTTTTTCTGCAATTTCTTTTTGAGCTACAACCAAAATTGGCACGCTTGGGTCGGTGTGATATTCTCCATCTTTTCGATAACTCTTATCCCCAACACTTATTAGCAAAATACTTGCTTTTGGAAAACTCGACTGTATGTGTTTAATTGTATTTGTTATTCCTTTTACGTACCACGAGAAGTCGGTGACTCTTGAATTAACCACATTTAATCCGTATTCTAAAATGATTAAATCATAATTCAAGCAAACGTTTGTGCCAGAGTAAACACTCTGAGTAACCTTTGAAATTGGCAATCCTGAGTTTCCTCTAAAAGAAAAATTATCAACGAAAACACCACTATCGCTTTCTACACTAAATCCAAATACATCAATTGGAGTTTTACATAAAAATCTTGCATCCACGTATTGACATACGCTTCCATTATTTATTACTAATTGATTGACTGTTTTCTTTTCGTTTAGTTTGTATAACTTTCCATTGATTACTACTTCATTATCGTCATCACTTTTACCATACAACAATATTGTTTTTGGGAATCTGTTTAAATGTTTTCTATTAACTGCAGTATATCGAACCCAGGAAGGTGATTTGTCGGCTTCTGTTGTTGTAACAGTTGCAGGTACAAAAGTATTACCAGAAATTCCAAGTAAATGACCATGTGTATTTTCATCGAGCAAATTATAGGTAGTCCATCCATCAAAGGAATGTAAAATACTAGTTCTAAAGCCTGCTACAATTGAGGTAATTGGCAAATATCCAACTCCATCACCTCCAAATGTATTTTGATAACATTCTCTAACATCTTGTGTTATCAAATCTCCTTCAATCATAGAGTCTCCAAAATATCCTACCCTTACCTTGCGCTTATGTTGTTTGAGTTCATTTAATGCAGTGAAAAAATGAGCCAGTGAGGTTTCTTCACCTTTTTTGAAGTCGATAATATTAGTAGGGTCAATATCTCGTAAAGCTATAGCAGTGCTGTCTTTAGATTTTAGACAAGCATTAACTATAGGCAAAGGTAGGGGTGAATTCCTTAACTTATCTAATTTCAAAATATCAATGAGAGGAGAAACTTTTTTTGTTTGATATCCTAAAAAATTTATTTCGGTTGAAAACAACGACAATACGATTAACGTTATCATGGCAATGAAAACCATAAGAAAAGGTTGGGAATGTCGGTTTGTTTCGGTCATTAAATTTCCAGAAAATAGGCGGCAAAGATAGTTTTTTACTCAATTGATGAAGGTTGAATTTTAGAAGTAGTTAAACATCTCATAAATAAATCTTTCTTTCGAATTTCACCATATTATATTTTTCCCTTCAATTAAAAATCCCCAGCTTCTATTAATTTTATTGCTTCTTCTACATTTTTATCCGAACCTTGAGGGTCATATTCCGTTTTAAGGCTCGAATTAAACATTACTGCAACACTTTGCCACATAAACGCTGAAAACGAGCCTCGCATGTCTTTAACAACACTATATGTTGTTTTGCCAGTTTCTCGGTCAATGAGTTTTATTAATAACCTACCTTGGTTAATTGTCAAATTCTCAAGCTCTTTTCCAAATTGTTCTTTTAATTGTTTTTCGGCTAACTATGAAGAATTTAATTTTAACTTTATTGGTGGTATTAATATCATCAACATCATTTACACAATATTGCCCATATCTTGGG
>CAIWDF010000084.1 GCA_903911435.1 uncultured Bacteroidota bacterium | reverse complement strand
TTGTATGAACTAGATCCAGCAATAGGAGTTACCGAATAATTTGCGGTAGTGATTCCACAAACAACAGAAGGTCCAGTTATAACGCCTGTCAATGCAGGTGCAGATGCTGATAAATTCAGACTTGTAGAATTTACACTTGAACCACAATTGTTGTAAGCAACCACAGAAATAATTCCTGTCGTAAATCCAGATGTTGGATTTACAGTTAATGAACTTGTTCCTTGTCCTGAAACATAAGTTACTCCAGAAGGTAAAGTCCAGGTATAACCAGTTGAACCTGTCACAGATGAACAAGTATAGGTGATGTTGTTTTGCAAGAGCGAACACAGGGCTACAGGGCCATTGATGGAACTAGGAACTGCAGGGACATTAGAATTTGCATTGATGTAATTTGGAATGATTAACGAGTCGCTTGTAAAACCATTACTCGCAACAAGTTTAACTGTTTTTAGCCCTGGTGTTGAATAACTTACTGTATAAGGTCCGTTTCCTGTTGCCGTTGCAGGGAATGCTCCTGACCCAAAATCCCATACAAATGTGGAAGCGAAACTTGACAAATTAATAAATGTTGTTGTCCCCATTGAGTAACAATTAATCATTAAGTTGCTTACTACGAAATTAGCAACTGGAACTCCTCCAATATAGAAGTTAACATTTTCACTGGTACCTCCTATTGAATTTGTAACAGAAAAGTTTCTGTTCCCTAATGATGCAGAGTAAGCAATACTAAGGTTTGCTGTTAAAACCGTGCTAGAATTTATAGTTATTGAATTAACTGTGATTCCAGCACCTACATTTACAATTGAAGCTCCATCAACAAAACCTGCTCCATGAAATACCACGTCATATGTTTGATTTAAAGCTCCTTGAGCGGGTGACAACCAATACAAACTTGGTATTGGATTGATAGCGCCTATTTCAAAGTCTCCAAAATCTGTAATATCCGAAACTGATTGGTAATTCGTTGAATTAAATCCAGTTGTTAAATCAATCCAACTTCCACCTGAAAATACTTTTGAAGTTGCATTCGCATCAATAAAACCTACATCTTTATCCGCATCCTGATAGGTTAACCCTAACTCGTAGGTGTTAAATTTGACTCCATCATTAGTTAGTGTCCAAGTCCTGTTGACTGTTTTGACATCAGTAAATCCAGAAATAGATAATGCATTATGATCACCTGCTGTGGTGTATGCTGTAACATATCCCGCGTTATAAACATTCCAAAAAAACAAATCCAACGCTTCCGAATTACCACCACTTCCTATTGGGTAGTATGCAGAAACTCCAAATCCTGTAGGTAAATATTGTCTGAGGTTACCATCCACAAATCCTCCGATTGCAATAATATAAGCATTCTCTTCAATTTGTACAAGATTATTCCCTGTAACAATGTCACCATTATCTATTTCGAAAACATTTTTAATTATAATGTTATTGTTTATTGTCAAACCAGAAGGATTATTCGTAAAAAGGTTATCAAATGAGGTAGACCCAGTAATGTATTGCATTGTACTACCTTCAAATACAACTTCGCCTCCACCTGATGTAAACGTTCCAAAGCGGTTAAAGTTTCCAGATAAAGTTAATGAACTAGAGCCATTCATAGTTAATGATGCCCCATTAAGAATTGTCAAGTTCTGACAATGAGCTACCGTGGTATTGATACTTGGCATATTTGCAACACTCGATTGAATGACCACATTTGTTGTTGATGTTGGTATTCCACCACACCAATTATTTGCATCAAACCAATTAGTATTCACTCCATACCAAGTTCCGACATTTTGTACCGTAATCATAACTGTTGAGTTACTAGAACTACATGGAGGGTTAGTAATTGTCCAGTTTAGTTCATATTCCCCTGCTCCACCATCTGGAACAAAACCAGCATTTGGATTATGTACATTGCTAAATTGATTTAAATTTGTACTTGGACCACTAGATATACTCCAACTGCCAACTCCAACACTTGGAGTGTTTGCAGCTAATGTCGTTCCTGAAACACAAATAGTTTGATTACTTCCAGCATTCGCAATAGACGGTTGGTTGATGACTGTTATTGTTGTGCTTGCAGTTGAACTCATACCATTAGCGTCAGTTGCGGTTACTGTATATGTCGAACTTGTTGAAGGTGAAACGGAAATTGAAGAATTAGTTTCAGTTGTTGACCACAAATATGATACATTTGTTTCTGAACTTACCATTGTTGTCAAAAGCACAGATGAAGATTGACACGAACTTACTCCTCCGCCATTTATATGTACGGAAGGGTTTTTCTTATTTATTGCACTTAAATCTAAGGCAATATCACTTAATCCGCTTACATCAAGAACTTTTGTACTCGTATTTGCTGTCGAATATTTTACCCAAGGTAAACTGCCTTTGTATTCAGCAGTTGATATCGAATCATCAGTTCCAATTACATCTGATACAACGTAGTGGGCATTCAAACTATATATTGGAGAAGAAATACCAATCATGTTTACTGACCAATAACGTCTCAAATAGTTGTCCAAATCTGAGTTATAAGGATGTTTAACATTTTTTACTTTAACTCCAACATACCCAGCGAATGTTCCTGCAGTGTAATTAATTGTTATTGGAGAATAATCGGAACCATTGATACTCGCAACTCCATCACCAATAGGAAACGTGAAGGAAGCTTGAGATGAAGTTGTTCCATTCTTGCGCACTTCTCCACCTCCATCAGCTATAATCATATTTGACGAATTGAGTGCACCAGCAACAGCATTCGCAGAATTGCCAAATATTAAATTATGAGATGCTATGTTTAACTTACCTGATGTCAATGTTAGTGTATTATTAATAGCAATGTTATTATTAAGTAATACATACATTGCATTATTGACTATTAGATTATTAAAACTTGATGTACTATTTCCATTAATTGATTGTACCGAACTTCCATCAAATATTAAAGTTCCAGAATTAGGGTAAAAGTTGCCATTATTATTAAAATTACCACCAACGGTCTGGGTTGAACTTCCTGTTGTAAATGTTGTTCCTGAACCTATTGTTAAGTCGCCACCAATGTGTAAAGAATCGGTTGGCGAAACAGTCGTGGATTCTGAGGTTGTTAAATTGCCATGTATTGACATCGTTGAAGAAGGTAAGGTTTTTGAACCGTTTCCACTCAATATTAAATTATGGTAATTTGGTAAAGCATCACTCATAAGAACTGTTTGGTTTCCGCCATTGTATTCCACTGTTGCATCAAAAATATCTGCAAACCACAAGCCTCCTCCATTTCCAGATTTTACGAAAGAATTGTTAATTTTCATGTACGTTCCAGATTCCAAAGTTACACTTGCTGTATCAGCAATTTCCACATTATGGAATCTTGCAAAACCTGAGATTGAAGCTCCTCTTCGAGAAAATATCACCGTGCTATTTCCTGGATCATTACCTGTCGTATTTTGATCTTCCCAACCACCACTTAATGAGTTATTGATAATAAGTGTATCGCTGTTCATGATTAATTTTCCACCAGTATACATTGTAAGGGTATTCACTGTTGTTTTTCCAGTTGGTAAAACAGGATCGAAATTGGTATTTGCTGAATCAGGAATAATGATAAATGAAATTTCTGTCGGAACACCATAAGGATCCCAATTAGCTGAAAAATTCCAATCAGAACTTACAGTTCCATTCCATTGTTTATATTCAAAACGGTAATTAAACATTTGAAAGATAGTCCTCCAACTTTGATTAAAATAAGAAATTGGAATATTGGATATACCAATATAATTGTTTACAAAATCGAACGATGCTCTACCATGCTCATCAGGAGCAGGGTTACCACCATCAAAATCATTATCTCCCGTAATCAACATAGACTCCGTGTTACCATTCAATTCAGAATCGAGGTAATGGAAATGTCCAGTCACGTAGCATGCACTTCCATCAGGTACCAAAAATTGATAGTGACGTAATACTCCAATTGGATAAGCTGGACAAGCTCTTCCAATTTTTATTATCATTGTCATTGATGAAGGCATTGTACCTGAACTTAATGAAAAAACGGTAAATTGGTTACCCAATGTATATTGAGTATTAGCCACAACGGTGTTTCTTGTCACCACACCTGTGACATCTCCAGTACCTATTGTGGTTGAGTTTGCACCCATAAATAGTGTATTAGAAGTAAAATCTTGATGAATAGGATAATTATTCCAAGCGGACACCATGTTCAAACTACCAACAGTATCGGAGGCATTTGAACTCGCTAAATTTAGGACTCCGTTCACAGTTAAATCCACAGTCGAAGTTCGTGTATCATTATTGCTGAGAGTAAGGTTATTAAACACGGTCGGAACAGTACCTCCAATTGTCTGAGCGGATGATCCGTTAAAATTAACTGTACTGTTATTTGCAGAGAAGGAACCATTATTTGACCAAGCACCAATGATACTTAACGTACCGTTCGAAGGTCCAGTCACACTTCCATTAGTAATGGTGAAGTTTCCTTTAATTTCCGCATTGGTTAAAAATGTCCATGCTCCGCTAATACTATTAAATACAATATTGTTAAATGCTGACGCACCTACAAATGTACCTGCAATAGTATTTCCTGTTGTTGTTGAATTAAAATTCAAAGTTCCTGAATTGCTCGTAAAGGTCCCGTTGTTCAACCAACTTCCATAGACAGATAATGAATTGGTTGAAGAAATTACCAAAGATGCCCCATTATTTATTGTTATATTGTGACATACAGCTCCAGAACTGTTAATTGTTGGCATAAAGGTAGCCCCTGAACGTATAACAACATTTGAAGAACTTGTTGGTACTCCACCGCACCAATTACTTGCTGTAAACCAATCGTTGCTTGTGGTTCCTAGCCAGTCACCCGTATTTGTTACCGTTATTGTTCCTATGGCAGTTCCATTTCCACATCCTCCTGTCAGTGTCACCGTGTATGTCGAAGTTCCAGCAACACTTGGCGTTCCATTAATCGTAATTGTATTTGACGACCATACTCCAGTTACTCCAGAAGGTAACCCTGAGAAAGTAGCTCCAGTAGCAGTTGTGGTAGCATAAGTTATTGTAGATATAGCCGAACCGATACATTTTGTTTGCGCATTGGTTCCAACTGCCGAAGTCAATGAAATAGTATTTCCAGATGTTGCTGTTATTGTTCCAGTTGCCGTTATTGTTCCACAACCTCCAGTCAAAGTTACGGTATATGTATTAGCTGCTACAGATGATGGTGAACCACTAATAGTGACTACATTGCCAGCCCAAGCACCAATAACTCCAGTAGAAAGACCTGAAAATGTTGCTCCAGTTGCACCTGTAGTCGAATAAGTAATGTTTGTTATGGCAGTGTTCACACATTTCGTTTGTGCATTTGTACCTACAGCCGAACTTAATGATATTGTATTATTTGAATGCACAACAATCGTATCTTTGTTCCTGGAAAAACCAGAGGTACCAACACAACCAAGATTATCTGTAACTGAAACTAATGTGTAAATTGTTGTTGTAGTCACTGGAGAGGTAAAAGTACTAAATGAAGCACCAGATAAATTGGCTGTTACAGTACGATTAAAAACACCATCATTATATGTGATATCAAATGGTTCCACGGCTGAAGCATCTGTATATGTTAATAACCCTGCTCCAGAAACACATAAAGGTCCATTGGACGTTAATGTTCCTGACGGCAATGGTGTTCTCCTTACAGTGGTTGTATCAAAAGATGTTGGTGTTAGGCATGTGCCACCTGTAACAGTCATGATACATTTTACAAAGTCATTATTAGCGAAGGAACTTGAACTATAATTAGCAGAAGATCCACTTTGTTTTGAAATGTTATTAACAAGAAAATTATAATTACTCACGGTTCCTCCTGCAAGATTACTCGGTGTTGATGTAAACCCTAAACTACTTCCAATACAATCAGGGTTTGTTCCTGTTGTTATGTCCATGCTAACAATTGGGGTGGTGGTTGGATTTACTGTCATCGTAATTGAGTTTGATGCTGCAGTTGTTGTAGTGAAACATGTACCTCCTGAAACTGTAATCACACAAGAAATAACATCTCCTTGAACCCTTGAAGAACTTGTATAGCTAGCAGATAATCCACTCTGTACTGAAATATTATTTACTTTAAAATTATAATTCGAAACTGTAGCTCCAGATCCGGTTATTCCTGATGTGGTAGCTGTAAAAGTAATGCTCGCTCCTGCACACTCAGGGTTAGATCCTGCTGAGATAGCTATACCTACTGAAGGTGTATAACTTTGACTTACTAAAATATTTGATGTATTGTTCGCTGAAATGGAACTTGTACAAGAACCTGAACTCAATTGGGTAATTGTTAAAAGTGTTGTACCATTTGCAGCTAGCAAAGAAGTGGAAAAACTACCACTACCTGCTGAAACTACATTTAGGGTTGCTGTATTTCCTGTAGAAGAGTTGGGTGATCCTAAATTATAAGTAACGATATAAACACCTACCGGAAGGTTGCCAGAAATAGCAGTAACCGAAACCAAAGAAGCATTTCCAGAACAAACTGCTGAAGCATTTGTAGTTAAAAGACTATAAGTTGGGCAAGTGGCTGTTGCTCCTATATTAAAATATCCTAAAGTTGATATGGATGATGAGTTTAAAATGGATGATCCTGAATTGGTTCCTCCTATACTCGAATACGGACCTGACTGAGTGGCACTTTGGGCGATTACAGAAGTAGCTCCTAGACCAGTTTGGCGAGCTAATGAAACCGAACCAGAGAATGAACCAGAATTCAAATTTGTCGACCAATATTCAGTATGACTTATGGAAATAATCGGAGAATTATATGTGGCTCCTGCTCCTGGATCAGAGTTAAACGCTTGAACAGTGATAATTGGTGAACTAGCTGCGGTGGTTGCCAAGGTAAATGGGAAATAATTAGTTCCTGTGCTTCCTACCGGAAACACATAAGTTCCTGTCGTATTAGCAAGCGACCATTTCACTGGTCCGTTGATGAATGTTGTGGTTGAACCTCCTGCGATAGCAGTGGTGGCTGTGTTCAGAACGGTTAATAAATTTGTTGAGGTGGTGGTAAACAAGCCTGCTGTTAGAGTAAGTTTGCTAGTAGATGCCAAACTGCGTGCTGAGTTGAGGGTTACTCCACTTGCATTGTTGATGATTACCCCTCCTGTTCCTGAGAACGTTGCAGGGAACTCTGTTCCTGTTGTTTGTAACGCGGTGCCTTTGTATTCCAACGTAGAGGAAGTACCATACGTAAGCGTTCCCGATACTGTTGCTGTTGCAGTTCCTTGCATTGACAGTATTCCGTTTACGGTGGTGGTGGTCCCTGTTGCTATTGTTTTTACTCCAGAAGCTGTAAAGGTTACGTTATTAAATGTGGTGGTGGTATTTATTGTTTGTGCAACCCCTCCAAACACTACTGTACTTGTGCCTGGGTTAAACACCGAACCTGTTCCAGTCCATGCGGTGGCGCTTGTTGTATTTACATTGATGATACTTGAACTGCCATTCAGCGTTCCTGCTGTAAGGGTCACGTTACCTGTAAATGTATGTGTGCCCGAACCCATGTCGATGGTTCCTCCTGAACCATTGATGGTGAAGGCTACTCCGTTGATATTGCCCGAGATAGTAGCCGTACCTGCTGTTTTGGTCATCGACACGGTTCCTGTGGTTGTAAATCCTGAGACGGTTTGTGTAGTAGCATTGTTGGCAATGATTACTCCTCCAGAACCGGATGTAAAGGTTCCGTTGATAATGAAATCTCCACCCACTGTAAGTAAACTAGCACCTGGTGTTAAAGTAGCTCCTGTATTGATAGTTAGCGGCACGTTTGCATTCAGAATACTTGCTGCTGACATTGTGATGGCACCTGTATTGGCAATAATTATTCCGCCTGTGGCGGCAAATGGTGTTATCCATTCTTCAGCAGAGGCTAAACGCGCTGTTGAGGTGTTATATTGTAAAGTCGCACTTGTTCCGTACGTAACCACCCCTGTAGTCACTGTGATGGTAGCTGTTCCTTCCATCGAAAGTATACCATTCACCGTTGGTGTGGTAGCGAATGTTTTTACTAACGAACCAGATAAAGTAAGATTGTTGTAGGTTGCAACCTTGGCTGTTTGCGCAGCTCCAGAATAGTTTACAGTGTTTCCATTTGCTGTAGCTGTCAAAGTAGTTATTGTTGCAGTACCTCCAATGTTTAAAATCGAATTGATTCCTTGGGTTAGTGTTCCGCTCCCAGCCAATGCTGTGTTCACCGATAATGGTTGTGAGATAGAATTGGTAATCGATCCAGTAATGGACAAAGATTTAAAAACAGTTGGTGCACTTCCACTCATTGTTTTTGTTGTACCCGAAAATGTATGTGTTCCTGTTCCTAACGCGTTAAATGCGGAAGCGTTATTCGTAAAGTTACCACCAAAAGTATAAGTGTTGCTCGCACCATTTCCAGAAGAAGGTTCTGTCCAGACAGCTCCATTATTCAAAGTTACATCGCCATTGAACATTATAGCGCGAGCAGTAGTGCTTGTTGAGGCGATTAGAATACTTCCAGAGATGTTGGTTGCGCCCAATATGGTTATGGCGCGCGATAAATTAAAAATCGCTCCACTATTAATAGTTAATGCTCCGAATGTGGTCCCATTCACACTTTTTGTGGTCATGTTGAGTATTGCCCCAGAATTAATGGTTACCGAACCTGCTGATGTTTGCACAACTGCAGCCGTTAAACTCACAGAAGATGTTCCTGTGGTGGCAATGATTACCGCATCCCCTGTGGCAGGTATCACACCACCAACCCAAGTTGTTGTAGTGTTCCAAGCTCCCCCTGCTGTGGTTGATGTTATGGTTGCCGCATTTGACTGTTTAGAGACTAAAAAAGCACAGAAAAAAATCAAGAGAAAGGTCGCTGGCAACCTTCTGTTGAACGAAAAAGAGTTTTCTTTTTTTGCCGATGTTAATGAAATGTAGTTCATGATTTTGAAATTTTAATTACTTTGAGAATGAAAGTTAGTCTATTAGTAAAATTTATGTTTATCTACACGAATGTTTAAATAGGTATTAATTCACGGCACAAAGGTCGAGGGAGCCTAAAAATTGGGCAATCAGGGTAAATATGATTGCTTTGTAATATATTTTGAATATAATTTGTAATACAAACAATTACAAATAATGGTAAAATTTAGTATGTTTCTAGGGAACTAACTCTTTTAATAAAAGAAGACAGATTAATAATGAAGAATAGATTATGAAAATTTTAAAATCTAATTTCTTGTATATTCACTTCAATCAAGAAGAAACTTTTTGATAATTCCTTCTAATTTTTCTTTCGTGAGTGGTTTTGTTGAAAAGTCAGCAACGAAGTTCCATCCTGTCGTTTTCCTTATGTCGTCAGGATTATTTGAAGTGGTGAGCATAATTATCACTGCGGTTGACAACAATTCATTGTCCAGGTTATTGTATTCCTGTAAAAACTCCCATCCATCCATACAGGGCATATTTATATCAAGAAATATCAAGTCTGGTACTAAAGAATTATATTCTTTTAATGTTTTAAAATATTTTAAAGCATCCATGGCGGTTTCCATAGTGATGATACTTATTTCTTGATTGTATTTATTGATTTCACGTTGGTGATAGAAATTGTCATCATCGTTATCGTCAATCAACATAATGGTTCTTAGCTTTTTTTTCATTCTTCCCAATTTTTAATTGTAAAATAAAAAGTCGTGCCCTCTCCAAGTTTCGATTCAAGCCATATCTCCCCTTGATGCAACTGAATAATTTTTTTACAGTTTGCTAATCCTATTCCACTTCCTTGATATTCTGATTCATTATTGTGCAAACGTTTAAATATTTCAAAAATTCTTTCATAGTGTATTGGTGCGATACCAATCCCATTATCACTAACTGCGAATTTCCATTTATCTCCTGTTTTATCACAAGATATTTTAATTTCTGGAAGGACTCCCTTTTTCTGAAATTTTACAGCATTAGTCAATAAATTTTGGAATACTTGTCTGAGTTCCGTCTCATAAACATTCAAGGTTGGCAATTCGTCAACATGAATGTTAGCCTGTTTTGTTTTCAACATAGTATCGAGATCTGCGAGAACTTCATCAATCAGCACATTACAATCCACTATTGAACGTGAACTGTTTTGTCCCAATCTCGAGAAATCCAACAACGCCTTTATGAGTATACTCATTCGCATCGTTGCCCTATTTACCGACATCAAATATTTACGCCCATTCGCATCCAATTGATCAAAATAATCTTCTTCAAACACTTTCATGTAATTCGATACCGTACGCAATGGTTCCTGTAAATCATGTGATGCGATGTATGCATATTGTTGAAGCTCTTTATTGGCAATTGACAATTCTGTTGAACGTTTTTCTTTTTCTTCGTTCTGCTTTGCTAATTCTGCATTTACAATCATCAACTCAGCTGCATATTTCGCCTTTTCTTCATTCTGTAAAGCAAGTTCTTTGGCAAGTATAAGTTCTGCTGAACGTTTTATTCTTTCTTCGTTGTGTAACAACAACTCTTTATTTGCAAGAATCAACTTTTGTTCTGAATGCTTTCGCATTAAAGTTGTGCCAATGTTCATACAAATTGATTCAAAAAAGTTGATACTGTCTTCGGTAAAAGCATCTTTATTCTTATCGTTCAATTGAAGAGTGCCAATTATTTGGTCATTAGCCTTTATAGGTATAATTGCGTAGGAAGCGTACTGAAGATATATACACTTATCCCTAGCTCCTATTCGAGGATCTTTATCCGGAGAAAAATCTAAACCAGAAAGTGAATTATTTGTAACAAAACTACCTGATTTGGTATAAAGCGGATTGGTTTTGTTTGTTTTTCCACTAATTACTAAACCACATGTACATTCTAATATTGGGTTTCCGTCATTATCTCGGCAGATATCTCCTTCTTTATCTAAAGCAACAATCGAATTTTCTGTACTTAAAAACTCGGAGGAAAATCCTCGTTGAACGAAATAAGGATAATCATCACCAACCTTCAATCTCATACCTATTGCAGAATATCCGGTTAATTGCTGAATGGATTTTAGAACCATCTCTATCATTTCCTTCAAACCAACATTACTATTTAAGATGCTTAAGATATCACTCGATAATGTTTTAAATGCTTCGGTCTTTTTACGTTGTGTAATGTCATAGAATGTAATAACTGCCCCGGTGATCGCATTGTCCTGAAATATCGAACGTGACCAATATTCAACAGGAAATGATGTTCCATCCTTTCTCCAAAAGAATTCATCTTCAACGTGTTTTCCTGTTTTGTCGAGAAGCGATTTGTAAGCACGGCAATCGTTTGCAGGATAGTTCGTCCCATCTGGTCGTGTATGATGAATTAAAGTATGGATGTGTTTTCCTAGCAAATCGTTTTCTGTATCATATCCAAGTTTCTGAATACAGGCTTTATTAGCAAAGGTGCAATTGCCATTATTATCAACTCCAAATATTCCTTGTTCAGTTGCATCTAGCAACAATCTGAATCGTTGATGACTCGTCCTTTCTTTTGCTTCTGCTAAATTACTTTCTGTAATATCTCTGCTAATTCCTATCAATCCTTTCACCCCTATCGTTTCGTCAGAAATTCGCACCTTTGTTATTTCAAGGTCATGTAATTTACCATCGGCAAGTATAAGATGTTCGGTAGTTCGGCTTAATCCTGAAAATTCTAAAGTTTCTATATCTGATTCCTTACATGTCTCTGCCACGTCTTTCGTATAGAGTTCGCTATAATGTGGCACTTCTAAGAACCGCTCTTCGGAGATACCAACCGCTCGACAATATTCCTTATTCACAAAAACCATTTTCCCTGTGCTTTCCAATAACCAAATACCTATTGGTGAATTATCGAGTACCGTGCGAAGGATTTCTTCGCTTCGTTTGATTTTCTCTTCACTCAGTTTTCGTTCCGTAATATTTTGCACAAATGAAGTAACCCCAATAATTGCATGGTTTTGAATTGTAGGATTCCATGAAAGTTCGTAATAAGTATTTGTTGTTGGTTGATGTTGAATTTCTGTAAAACTTTCACCGCACAGGGTTCGGTCGATGCTGCTTTTTGCTTTTTTTCGCAATTCATAAATGGTCATACATTCAAGCATGTTCATTCCAACTTTTATGTCAACATTCCATGCTGCCTTCATCTCTTGAACATGACTTTGACTAAATGTGGTGTAGCAGTAATTTTTGTCCAAAGCAAAAATGATAACATTTTTCTGACTATTGATGATAGCCTCATTTAATGTGTTTTGCTCAATAAGTTTTAATTTTATCTTTTTGATGGAAGTAAAATCTTCTGCAACACCAACAATACGATACACCTCCCCTACTTTGTTCTTCACAGGAAAAGCTTTTTCATGTATCCATCTTATTTCACCGTCAGGTCGTACTATTCGATATTTTTCATCATACCCACCTGTTTTTTGTTTTGTATATGCCGCATTTGCTATTCGTTCGCGGTCTTCTTGATGTACGAAATTCAACCACGACCGTGGGTCATTGTATAATGTTTCAATAGGCACACCGCAAATGGTTTCGTATGCGGGGCTTATGTACAACATTTGTTTTTTTGCCACATCTGTAATCCAAAATACTTCTTGAATGGTTTCTGTCAATTGCCGAAACTGTTCTTCACTGTCCTGCAATATTTTAGTTTTGGAAGCAACTCTTAAATGTAAAGATCTGTTCCAAAGCAATAATAATAGAACCAACCCAAGAACAATTCCTACTAAAGTGGCTAGAAACAACTCGTTTCTTTCGAACCAATTGGGCTGATGGATATGTTTTGATAACCAAATACCTTGTAATTCAGTTAGCTTTCCATTTGCTTTCATGGTTAAAATTTGTCGGTTGATTAAGGTGATTAGCTCTTTGTTACCTCGATAGGTAGCAAAAGCAAACTGCTGTGGATACAGGTTTCCTAATACCAACTTCACATTTTTCAATTTATATGTTGAAATGATGTTTACCCCTGATTGGTGTGCACAGAAAAATGCATCAACCAAGCCATTGTTCAAATGAATGAATCCGTCAAGCTTTGATAAGAAGATAAGTTTTGAAAAATCTTTCCTATTTGCAAGATTAGGGTACATAAAATCGTCATGCTGAAAGCCTACTTTGTGTCCTGCTAAAGAAGCAATGTCCTTTATGTTCATTACCTCACTGTTGCAGAATAAGGCTTGTGAAATTTTGCTATGAGGCAACGAAAATTCGTATAGTTGAGCACGTTTAGGTGTATAAATCATGCTGATTAAATCCACCTCTTTTGAGTCGAGTTTGTTAATGGCTTCACTCCAAGTCATTGGTTTGAATTCAAAACTAACACCTGCGAGTTTGCCAATCTCACGAAGTAAAGCAGGTGTGAATCCATCCACCCCATTTTCTTCATTGATAAATTCGTATGGTTCATATTCCTTATCAATGGCCACCGTATATACTGTTAAACCGTTTACTTGTTTCACAGCATGTGCCAATTGACAAGTAAACATGGTAAATACCAAGGCGAGAGAAATCCTAATCGTACAAACTTTATTTGATGAAATAGTAACTTTTGAACAATCGAGGCCAGTAAAAAGCATAATGATGCGATTGCTGCTCTTGCTAGCAACAAACTTGTCAATCGATTTTCTACGTTTATCCATTATTCATTGATAAATTTGATTAAAAAAATCGTGATGTTGCAGTATTACATTGGGCAAGAGTGGTAGTATCGAGCTCCTGCAACAAAACTTAATTGCCCAAATGTAAAAAGGAAAATAAACTGAGGAAATGACTTTAGTCAGCTAAATATTTATTTTGATAAAATGAAGGTGGTTAACAACATTGTCAATAAATAACAGATGAATTTAACTACATTTATTTCCCAGTTATACAACTTTCTATATATTTGAACCATCAAAATAAACAAACCTATGAAGAAACTTATTTTATTATCCGCCTCTATTCTTGTTGTTACGGTATTTTCGTGTAGAAAAGAACTTTGCCCTGAACCATCGAACTCAACCAAAATGAGCCATGTGGAGCAAGCAAAAGCAGCCAACATGTCGGAAACATTTGAAACTGGAACAAAGACCTCCTACACCACTGCTGACGTTACACTTGCTTCGGGCATTTGGAACATGAATGATGCTTTGATTGGGAATTCGACTTCGGACAAAAAAAACGGAACACAATCGGCTAGAGTGCGCAATGCTGGTATGCTCACCATGAAGTTCGATTATACTTCTGGGGCTGGTGTGGTGAGTATCAACCATGCAAAATACGGAACGGATGCCAATGGAACTTGGCAATTGTGGTATAGTGTGAATGGAGGAACCTCCTTCGTGCAAGCAGGAACAAGCATCACTACCTCTACTACTACCTTGAGTGCTGCAAGTTTTACACTTAATATTTCGGGGAACGTTCGTTTGCAAATCCGCAAGACGGATGCTGGAACCAACCGCATCAATTTTGATGATATCAGCATTACAAGCTATTCGGGAACAAGCAATGCGGCACCTGTTTTAAGTTCTATTTCTCCTACGAGTGCCACTGCTGGTAGTGCTCAACTTACGTTAACAGCAAATGGAACTGGTTTCATCAATGGTTCGGTAATCAATTGGAATGGAACTGCCCTTGCCACCACTTTTGTAAGTAGTATAAAACTTACTGCTGTGGTGCCTGCTACATCATTAACCACAGCAGGTACAGCATCGGTAACGGTGTTCACGCCAAGTCCTGGTGGTGGGACTTCATCCCCTTCGACTTTTACAATAAATGCAGCAACAACTACTGCTAAACGCTTTCTGTTTGACGCCACCAAGGCCGAAACTGCAGGAAATGCCGACTGGGTGATAGATGAAGATAGCAATACTCCTATTAAAACGCCAACTCCTGCACAATCGACCATTACGGCTACGACACCTGAAACGTTTTGGACCGGAGCTTTGAGTAGTTGGGGAATAAGCCTTGTGAAAGCTGGAAATGTGGTGGAAACGCTTCCTGCTGGTGCTGGTATTACTTATGGAACCACAGGTGCTCAAGATTTATCAAAATATGATGTGTTTGTGATTGATGAGCCGAACACTCGATTTACTGCTGCCGAAAAGGTAGCCATCCTTAATTTTGTGAGCCACGGTGGTGGTTTGTTTATGATTGCCGACCATACCATATCCGACCGAAACAATGACGGTTGGGATTCGCCTGCCATTTGGAACGATTTGATGACCAACAACACCGTACAAACTAACCCTTTTGGTTTTAGCATCGATTTGACAAATATTTCGGAAACGAGTAGCAATGTGTGGACAAGTAGTAGCACCAACCCAATACTGAATGGTTTGCAAGGAACGGTGAGTCAATTGCAGTTTAATAATGGTGCAACTTTAAGTTTGCAACCAACTGTAAATAACAATGTTCAAGGATTGATTTGGAGGAACCCTTCAGCACAAACCACTAGCAATGTGATGTGTGCTTCATCAAAATATGGCACCGGTAGAGTATTTGTGGTTACCGACAGTTCGCCTATGGATGATGGCACAGGGGCAAGTACTGATATTTTATACGTTAGCTGGCCGCTTTACAGTCATTCAAAACTATTTATGAATGCATCCTTGTGGTTGGCTAAACTTCAATAGCATCCAATTTTAACATTTCGATGGTCATTTGGGTTCGAACCTTATTTTTTTGAACCCTTCGGGAGTGAATCACCTCATAAAAATTTGCAATTATTGCAACTTTTAGTGTAAACAGCATACAAAAACAGTTTTTCATAGCTGTTTACATGTGTAAACGGTATACAAAAACATCTTTTCATAGCTCTTTACACGTGTAAACGGCATACAAAAACATCTTTTGTATGCTGTTTACACTGCCAAGGGTGGAAACGAATCCTTTTTGAGGTGAGTTTCGGGCAAACAACCTCCCTTCTATTCAATTTTAATTGGGAAAATGTCAAAATTCGAAGCTGATACTATAATATAAGTATCCATTTCTTGTCAACTTAAAAAAATATGTACATTTGTCATTGAATAAGACATTATACATTACTAGAACATTCAATGAATTACGAAATTATTCTTTTTGTTTACAGTGTTGAAGTAAGGCGTTGGCACAAAAAACATAAAACCATTGATTTTTTCGAAGACTACGAAAACATTACCAAGTTTAAGGCTGAAAAGAAAAAGGAGTTGCTACACAAGCTTTTGCTGTTTGGTTATAAAATAAGAGGCGAAATCAACGGAATGATATCGTTGAGCCTTGCCAATGACGACTCGCAAAAAGCAATGCTTACCAACCGTACCCTTCGATTTTCGACCACAGGCGATGCCACCCAACTCCGACTTTATGTAGCCGAATTTTTGGATGACAAGACCCTCTCCATCTATCATCCTCAAACCGAAAGTTGGTTATCGAAAGAAGATATTATGCATATTTAAATACCCCTGCCAACAAAAACATTCGAATTTAGTCAATAGATATTCCTCAACCCACATCATATGAAACGTTTTTTACCAATCCTTGCCCTTTTCTTATGCACTTGCATCCTCAAAGCAGTGCCAGTAGATACTGTGAAAGTGCTGTTTATAGGCAATAGTTTTACGAGCAACAACAATCTTCCGCTCTTGTTTCAACAAATGGCCATTGGGGCAAACAAGGCAGTGGTGGTGAATGCCTATACCCCAGGAGGCATGTCGGTTGGCGATATTTCGCAGGGAACTTCGGCACACATGAACAACCCTATTGTGTATAACCTCATCAGAAGCAACAATTGGGATTTCCTACTCTTGCAAGATAATCAAGGAAGGTTTGTAAATACTTATGGAGTATTCCCCTCCTCTAGTTTGGTTATTCAGGGACATATGAAAATTCGCGATTCGTTATTGTATTATCACCCTTGCGCGAAAATGTTGTGGTTTGCAGGTTGGGGGCCAAAAGCAGGATACCTTCCGTATGCTAGCACCGGCACCGGTTTGATTGACAATATTTATAACAATTATCGTTACCTGCTCGATACAGCCCAACAAATAATAGCACCCATAGGTCCTGCATGGCAGCGCATCATTGCCAACGATACCTCTATTAACCTTTGGGATGTAGACGATGTGCATCCTGGCCTTAATGGCTCGTGGTTAACAGCTGCGGTGGTTTATTCTACAGTATTTAAAACTAGTCCGATGATGAGTACTTACATTCCTGTAGGTATCACATCCACGGTTGATTCAATACTAAAAACAACAGGCTTTAACACTGTTTCGGATAGCATACAAGTCACAGGTCTGCAGAACATCACTCCACAAATAGTGGTTACAGGCAATACATTAACGGTAACGGGCTACCCTTCGGTAGATTGGTACCTGAACGATAACTTTGTTGCTACTAACGCTGGAGTATTGAACATCAGCCAAACGGGCACTTATACCGCCATTGTACACAATCAAAACAACTGCAGAATGAGGACTTCACCATCCTCACTTACACAAATAAATGGTATAGCACCCGCAAGTATACCAATCACCACTACCCTATTTCCTAATCCAAGCCAAGGAAGCATAACAATTGAGTCGAGCGAAACGATGACAAAGATTGAAGTAATCAACTATTTGGGGCAATGCCTACAAACGATACATCACCCTGAAATGAAAACCGAATTGGATGGTAGCCAATTGGCAAAAGGTATATATGTTGTTAGAATTTCACATCCAAACAATCGTGTTGAAGTCCTGAAAATGACAGTCAATTAATTTCGTTCATCCTTTATATTGGATTACTAATATAAATTCCATTTATGTTGATAATATTTTCATGCATCACGTATTAAAATAATTCTATATTTGTTGCCAATTAACTTATTACAATGAAACTAAAACTACTATTACCAATTGTTTTCTGTGTTGGCTTCAACACCCTGAGCAATGCACAACAAGTTGTGGCAAACCCCACACACACTTCTATTTGGAGGTCGAACACCATTTCCGTTTGTTGGGACAATCCTTTGCCCGAATATAAAAACATGATGGATACCGTGAGGGAAGCCATTCGTCAATCGTGGGAAAAAAACTCGTTGGTCAATTTTACCGACTGGTGTCCAAGTACTCAAAAGGATGGAGATATTCATATATTTATAAGTGATGAAGGTCCGCGTACAATAGGCATGGGAAGTGAAATAAAAAACAAACCGAAAGGGATGATTTTAAACTTCAGTTTTGTGGCTTGGGGAGCAGCTTACAGTAGTAATAAAGTTGCAGCAATCAAAGCAATGGCTATTCATCAATTTGGTCATGCACTTGGTTTCGCTCACGAGCACAATCGCAGCGATTGTGAATTGAACGAATGTTTGGGCAAAGAAGAAAGCACCAACGCAGCATGGTTCATTAGTCCTTGCGAACTTACCTCACCTATGAACACGTGTAGCCCAGCTAATAATTTTTCAACCAACCTAAGCAAATCCGATTTACAAGCCGTTCAAACTTTTTATGGAAACAATTCGATAGTGGCTACAGATAACGCAGGAAATGCTTTGAATAACGACACACTCAATTATTTTCAAATTGTATTCTCTACCGAGGCTTTGGTAAAAAAGAATAGCATTAGTTATGTTCCTTGGCACGATTACCGAGTATACATCAATGCTGTGAATAGCAACTTAGCGAATATTGTTAAAGTGGTTTATCACCTAGGGCCAAAATTCAAAACACCTGATTTGACCCTTACTAGCAAAGAAGATAATTTTGGTATTTCATTTCATTCGAAAGATGAATTCGAAATTACCGCTGATATCTATATGAAAGGAAGTAAGAACAAGTATACGGTAAAGAAATTCATTACGTATTATTAGTAGACCATGTTCTACTAAATGGAATGGAGCAAGGATAGTGAA
>CAIWDF010000083.1 GCA_903911435.1 uncultured Bacteroidota bacterium | reverse complement strand
GCTTAATTGAAAACTAACGAAGAGTTGTTCGGTATAATCTTTTTTTCCTTGCATGCTGCAAAGTTCCTAACTATTTGCCTTTTTTTCTTTCTTACTTTTCAAAAGTTCTTTACATTTGTGTGTTAGTTGTGCAACATGCACATCTGATTTAGCAAACATCTGAAAACCTACACCATAATTAACTTGACAAAATTCGGTTATCTCATCGTTTGAATCGAGTTCTTGCTGATTAAAATTATTTGATGGGAATCCTAGTACAATAAGCTTGCCTTTCATTTTTTCTTGAAGTTCTTGTAATTCGCTGAATTGTGGGGTGTAACCACATTTAGAAGCGGTGTTGACAATTAAGACTTTTTTGCCACGGAGTTCATTAATGTCGAAATGGGTTCCATCAATTAATGTAGATTTAAAATCGTAGAACGATTTTAGGTTTCCATCTACTTTTAAGTCGTGAGGTCGTGTTTTTACTTTCTTGCCAACTAGTAGCAATAAAAGTCGATAGATGATTTTTTTGATGTTGTTTATGTCTTAAAGTTAGAAATGTTGAATAGGCTATAGGTTACCCTACAATCCATAGTTTTGCAAATTTAATGAGTAATTGTTTTTGTCCAACACCTTCGAAAAAAACGGTTGCTTTATTGTTTGGGAATGCACCTTCTATACTGATTACTTTTCCGTTCCCAAATCGATCGTGCAGAACTTGCATACCAACTTGAAGATTTCTCAAGCTTTCGGTGTCAAAATCGGTAGTTGTTTTTTGAGCAAAATTTACTTTGACAAGGTTTTTCCCAATGACAGGGCGTTGTACAAAAGTTTCTTTGGGTTTTCCTGTTCGAAGTTTTGGTTTTGAAGCGTAATCTTCCAACCCAAACAAACCACTCGGTTTTTCGGAGGGCAATTCAATGAATTTTTCATCTAGTTCTTCAATAAATCGGCTTGGTTCGCTGTAGATAAGGTTTCCCCATTTGTAGCGTGAGGTGGAGTAGGTGAGTGTTACTCTTTTTTCGGCTCTGGTGAGGGCTACGTAGAATAATCTTCGTTCCTCTTCCAAGTCAGCTCTGTCGGTAAGTGCCATTTGGGACGGGAAAAGATTCTCTTCAAGACCTACAATATAAACGTATTTGAACTCTAGTCCTTTTGCAGAGTGAATAGTCATCAAGGTTACCTTGTTTCGGTCTTCTTCGGTTTCGCCTTTTTTATCGGAGTCGGTCATTAATGCAATGTCTTGCATAAAGATGTTCAAAGTAGGTTCTAAAGTATTTGCTATTGGTTGTTTTACAATCTCTTCATTTTGAAAAAGCGGTTCAATTTTTAATTCAATGTTTTCTATTTCTTCTTCTTTGTTTTGATTAAAATCAATCGTTTCTTCATCCAAGTCGGAAATGTCGTCAGGCAATTGAATCTGGCTTTCTGAAAATTCTTTTAAACCATTTAAAAGCTCTTGAATGTTTTCGTGTCGGCTCACTCCTTCAGGGGTTTTGTCCGCATATAAATCGCGCAAGATTCCTGAATGTACAGCGATGTGTTGACCTAAATCATAAGCATTTTGAGAATGTAACGTAGCCGAAAAACTTTTAATCATGGTTGCGAATTCGTCTACCTTTGATTTAGCACCTGAGTTCAATCCAATTTCAAATTCATTGATGTTCTCTATTACTTTCCAAAGACTAATATTATGGTCGTTGGCGGCTACCACTATTTTATCAATTGTAGCATCGCCAATGCCTCTTGTTGGGTAATTAATAATTCGTTTGAGTGATTCTTCGTCATTATTATTAATGGTAAGACGGAAATACGCTAATAGATCTCTAATCTCTTTGCGCTGGTAAAACGAAACGCCACCATAAATACGGTAATCGATGTTCTGTTTTCGCAAGGCTTCTTCCATTGCGCGGCTTTGAGCGTTGGTTCGATATAAGATTGCGAACTCGCGGTTGTGTGCTTGTTCATTCATCTTGGTGTCGAATATCGAATGAGCAACGTAGCTGCCTTCGGAATTGTCGCTTTCGGTGCGAATTACTTTTATTAATTCGCCATCGGCATTGGTACTAAAACTGTTTTTCTTTAATTGTTCTTTATTGTTTTTTATTACGGAGTTGGCTGCTCCTACGATGTTCTTTGTTGAACGATAATTTTGCTCGAGTTTAAAGGTGTTCAATTCGGGATAGTCTTTCTCGAAATTCAAAATGTTTTGGATGCTAGCTCCACGAAACGAATAAATGCTTTGTGCATCATCGCCTACTACGCAGATGTTGCGAAAAGCTGCGGCAAGTTGTTTGACAATTACATATTGCGAGAAATTAGTGTCTTGGTACTCATCTACCAAAATGTATTTAAACTTATGTTGATACTTGTGCAAAACCTTTGGAAAATCGCGTAGCAAGACATTTGTGTTGAACAATAAATCGTCAAAATCCATGGCTCCGGCTTTGAAACAACGATTGGCATATAATTGATAGACGATTCCCATTTTTGGTTTGACGGCTTGTCTGTCTTCCTCTTGTATCTGTTTATTGCTAAGGTAAGCCGAGGCTGAAATGAGATTGTTTTTGGCTGTGGAGATACGGTTGAGGATGATGCTTGGTTTATAGATTTTATCATCTAAACCTTGTTCTTTCAAGATTGATTTTATTAAGCTTTTAGAGTCATCGGTATCGTATATGGTGAAATTGCTAGGGTAGCCTAGTTTTTCGGCTTCGACTCGTAGAATACGAGCAAACACTGAGTGAAAGGTACCCATCCAAAGATTTTTGGCTTCGTTTTCGCCAACTATTTTTGCTATTCGCTCTTTCATTTCGCGAGCAGCTTTGTTGGTAAACGTAAGTGCTAGTATGCCAAATGGGTCGGCACCTTTTTTCATCAAATGGGCGATTCGATAGGTAAGTACTCTTGTTTTTCCAGAACCGGCACCTGCAATTATCATCACTGCACCATCGGTACATTCTACTGCCTCACGTTGAATAGGGTTGAGTTCTTCTAAATAATTTGTTTGCTTCACGCTTTGGTTTTTCCTGATTTTTGAGGTTCAAAGGTAGGGTATTTTGTGTGATGGAGAATGATTGTTGAAAAGTAGAAGGTTTTGGAAATTGAGAATGAGGATGCATAGGAAGAGAAGTGAAAAATATAAAAAGAGATTTGAGAAATATGAGGGGAGAATCGAAAAACATGAAAACAGAAGTGAAAAACAGGAGTGGAGAAGTGGAAAACACAAGAGGAGAGTGGCAAATTTGAAGGGAGAAGTGAAAAACACGAGGGGAGATGTGAAAAACAGGAGGGCAGAAGTGGAAAACATAAGGGGAGAAGTGGAAAACACAAGGGGAGAGTGGCAAATTTGAAGGGAGAATTGAAAAACATGATGGGAGAAGTGAAAAACACTAGAGGAGCTGTGCCAAACATGGGGGGAGAAGTGAAAAACACGAGGGGAGATG
>CAIWDF010000082.1 GCA_903911435.1 uncultured Bacteroidota bacterium | reverse complement strand
TATACCTACTACCTCGTGTACGCTGTACAGCAGCCATTGACTATACCCACTGCCTCGTGAAACAATCGCCTTAATATATCAATAAAGAGGATGTTCCACGGAAGGTTTGGATTTAATAAGAAGCTTTGAAAGGCTTAACCAGCAAATGTTTGATTTTTCTTTACTACCCAAAGCGCATAATTCGAAACTTGCTCTTCGGTAACCGTTTCCGACCATTCGATGTGAGCCGTTTTATAATATTCGCCCGGTTGTGGTCGCAAGGTTATTTGATGGCTGACACCATTGCTAGCCACGGTAAGCACCTGAGCCATAGGGCCAAAATAAGCGCACCATTCGCTGAAATTGGTACCGCTAGCATCTGGTTTCACAGGCATTTGGTTCATGGTGAGGATGTCGTCATTCACCGCAATACCGGCTGCATCGGCCACCGAATGAGGGTAAACAGCCAGTACTTTGGCCACTCCGCCCACCTCGTGAACCTTGATGCCCAAGGCATGTTCGCAAAATTTAGCCGCAGGTTCGATGCGCAATTCGTATCCAAGATAGGCCAAAGCATCCTTTACAAGCCCCGTATAATCAGCAGCTTGATGGATGTAGCGATCGAAAATCTCGTCATACTTGGCATTCGCAAATTGCTCCACCAAAGCTTTGTAATCAGCCTCCGTGTAACCCTTGTTTTTTAAGGCAAATTGAGTGTATAGTTCGCGCATCACATCATCTAGCGAGTGGCGGTTTTTTGAATTTCTTCGGATAAAAATATCGGTGCAAAACGCCAATAAATTTCCTTCGTCATAAATCGAAGTTTTTCGGTTTGGAATGCCCGGAACATAACCATCTAACCAAGTATCGAATGACGAATCGGCCACCGACAGATTGAAGCGACCAAAATTATCAATGTGTTTTTGCATGCGCTCGGTAAGCGTTGCTATATAAGTAGTTTGCTCGAACACACCGCTTCGCAACAATAAATAATCGCCATAATAAGTAGTCACCCCTTCGCATACATAGCCCAGTTTCGAATAGTTTTCTTTGGTATAATCATAAGGCTGCATCTCAAGCGGGCGAATGGTTTTGATGTTCCAAGCATGAAACAATTCGTGACAACTCACCCCTAATAAATCTTCATACAAATCGCCTTTCATCAAGTTGTAACCCGGTCCTAGCGCTATCACCGTGGAGTTGGTATGCTCCACACCGTGATAAAAACGAGTAGGCAAAATCTGAAAAATGAAGTGATATTCGTCAAACGGAGCTTGTTTCATCATCTCCAATTGATGCGTACAAAAACGCGAAAAATCAACACTTAGTTTTTCCCAATTCGGCTTGCACTCGCCCTGAAACCATAGATTAAATGGGATGTTGCCACATACGATGGAATGATGTTGAAGCGAATTACTTGCTATAAAAGGTGAGTCGGCAAGTTGATGAAAATCTTTTGCCAAAAATGTTCGAGTAGGCGAAACAGAGTCGGGGAGAGGCTTTAAGCCAATTGCCACACGATAATCATCGGGCAATTGCAAACTGAGTTCGCAGGCTTCATCCATGCGCTCAGGTATGTACACACAGCAATTCACCGGATTCATGTACAATTGCGAGGCATCCAAAAACGTTGAACCTGCGTTTAAATCCACTGCATAATAATTGTATTTTACATGCACCTGCGAAACGCCTTTTACATGCACCTTCCAGCAGTCTTTAGTAATTTTCTCATACTTCAAGGCCTTTCCTTTTTCATCAAAAGTAGCCCATCGTTGTATGTTTTTAGCAAAATTTCCAAGCTCGTATCGCCCCGGTCGCCATGCAGGCAGCTGAATTAGCACTTCTTCCTGATTATT
>CAIWDF010000081.1 GCA_903911435.1 uncultured Bacteroidota bacterium | reverse complement strand
TTGCATCGGAAATGCAGTCAATGCTTTTCCCTACTTCTCTTCCAAAGGACAATGTTCTTGACACCTCAGCATTCTATTTACCACATCAGGAAGTTGGAGGAGATTATTACGACTTTATATGGCTAAACAAGAACGAATGTGCTTTTTGTGTTGCCGATGTCTCAGGAAAAGGAGTTGCTGCTGCATTATTGATGTCGAATTTCCAAGCTAACCTTCGGGTTTTATTTAACCAAACAACTTCACTCACAGAGCTAGTTCGCGAATTGAATACAAAGGTAATGGCTAGTGCAAAAGGAGAAAAGTTCATCACCTTGTTCATAGCAAAATACAACTTAATAACTCGTACACTTACATATGTAAATGCTGCTCATAATCCACCTTTGGTTTCAATTGGAAATTCCATCAGTCTATTAAAGACAGGTTGTACTGGTCTTGGGATGTTTGATGAAATCACAAAAATTAAGGAAGGGATTGTAAATATCACTTCTGGTACATCCATTGTTTGTTATACAGATGGATTAGTCGAGTTGGAGAATGACAATTCTGAGGATTTTGGCATAGAATCATTAAAAGACCTAATCAGAAAAAATCAGAATTTAGATATGAAAGAACTAAACAGACTGATTATGCAAACCATCATTACTTACAAACAAAGCATGCCTTATATTGATGATATTGCCTTGTTCAGCATTAGAATGCACTAATTAAATTTTATTTAGTATTTGCTTCTTCGAATTTGTTTCCTGAGTAAAGATATTATTTATTCAACCCTTCGGTCAACAAAATTATTTCTTCTTCCTCCTTCTTATTATTATGGTAAATATCAATCGCTACTAACATAGCGATAAATCCCCAAAAAGGTACCGAAGCCTTGTCTGTATCAAGAAAATCGTTCAATCCTCCATGTACGATATAAGTGACTAAACCCAAAACAGTAACTAAGACCAGATTTTTCGTTTCTCTGTCCTTTATTGTATAGTATAACCGAAACCCAGTTGATAAGGCACAAATAATAATTGCTATAAACGTAAGTACACCGAATACTCCAGATTCGGAAAGTGGTCCTATGTACTCACTATGGGCATTTCCTTTATCTCCCATGTTAGTACTAATAATCGTTTTTTCATGAGCGTGTTGAAACGGTGCATATTCAAAACTATAAGTTCCTGGTCCCCATCCGAAGAATGGTCGTTCTGCAAACATTCGAAATGCGGCATTCCATCTATTTAATCGTTCTAAATTGGAAGCGTCTGTTGAAATATTAGAAATGGACTGGATATGTTTATCAAAATCTTGAGAAGCATCCTGCCTATTTCTTTCGAGCTTCATCACAATCTCAGTTTGATATATTAAAGCAATTGCTGCAACACTAACAAAGGCAATCATGATGTACTTGAATTTGATTTTAATTAGTAACAATATGTAAACAACTATTGCGACAGCCATACTAAGCCAAGCAGCTCTCGTATATGAAAAAATCAATGCGATAGAATAAATCATTAATAATAGGAATGCAGCAAATTTAATGCTTCCTGAATATTTTTTATTCATGGTAAAAAATAGAAGCGTAGGAAAAAACATTGCCAACATTGCTCCATATATAGTGTGATCATTATAAAATGGCGACATTACGTAATTAGCTGGAGCTTCTTCAAAACCCATCAAATAATGATTGTAAAGTGTATAAAAAATAATCATCGTAAATGGTATCATATACAACCAATTAAAACGTTTGATGTTTTTATAATTTCGAAAAAGCTGTGTACAAAGAAAATAAAACACGATAACAAACCATAATCTAGAAATAAGGAACTTGAATGAAACAATCGGTATATCACTTGTGATACAGGTTATGAAAATCCAAATTAAATTTAAAATGATTGCAATTGTAATTGGATGCTTCATCACTTTAATATCCATTGTATTTTGATGCAACTGTTTAAAAATAAAAACAAGCATGATGCCAAAGATAATTGGTTCAGTTGGTAAACTCAGCCCGAGTCCGCCTTCAAGGTTTTGTAGATTTATAGCAAGAGGTGTGAGAAAAACAACAAAAAGTATGAGCTTATCTAAGGAGAATAAAGCTAGCAATACCACCAATATAATTGCAGGAACTAAATTGAAATAATAAAATTCCAAATATGTGCAAACAGCATTCAGAATTAAGAATGCTATTGCAATTGCATATACTAATTTTATATTTTTTTGCTCTAACAATAGTGAACGAATTTTGCTTTATGATACTATTTTTCTTCTTGAATCAATAAGAACAAGCACCACAAACAAAAACATATTTGCAGACACGACAGAAACAAGAACAATTAACGAGCGAATTGGGTAAGCCTTTTTATCGGACGGAGAAGGGTATGTGACCATATTAGTATAAGTCAACTCTTTGTTCATGTCTTTCAGCGCCTCATCAAATTGAAGTTTTATTACAGAATAGCCTTTCAGTAATTCATTGTAAATTTTAATTCCACCATAAAATTCGCCTCCTTTTTCTTCAAGATTATGCATCATTTCAGAAATGTCCTTATTGCCTTTATTATTTACCAAACCTTTAACATATCCCTTAATAACTTCTTTGGACTGTGCTTTGTAATCAAGTATATGATAGTTAGTTCTTATTTCGTTAAGTCTAGTATTCAATGAATCTAACTGATGCTTTTTGTAATTCAATTCATTAGTTAATACAACGAGTACTTCTTTTGTTTTATCTCTTTGCAAACTTCTCGCCTTTAAATTTAGAGCTTTTATAATTTCTTTCACCATTTCACAAGCAACGATTGGGTCTGTATCCAAAACCTTAACTTCGATGGATTCGAATTGGGTGCGGCTAATTGTAACGTTTGATTCGTAAGTGGCTATCAATGCCGATTTGCCAGATTTTGCAGAAGTATCAATTTCATACCTTTTGGCTAAGTTAAACTTTCGAATTATCGCATTGCGTATGTCTGCAGACTCGAAAAGCTGCATCATTTGTTCAGTTGGACTTTCCTGTCCGTAGGGAGTCAGGTTGGAAGGATAGACAATGGCAAATGATTTAAATTTTGACGGGATAAATAATTCGCTAGAAAACAGTGCAGCAAGAACAGCAGCCGCAATTGTAATTATCGCGAAATGGAGTTTCCATTTCATGATAAGTTTTAAGTAGTAATAATTACTTTGAGTGTATTCTTGCATTGTGTAATTGTTGGTTGTTGATGTTGTCTCTTCTAAAGTATTATCATTTGTATATTTATTTGTCGCTTCAATTACCTTTTCTTTTTTTGTTTGCCCATTTATTGCTTGTTTTGCCAATTTCAGACTATTACTTACGTAAGTACCCAATATTGGTTTCTGTATTCAGGCCGTTTCGTTTTTGGTGTTGACTTTAAACTGTCGAATATTTTCTATTAATAATATTAAAATTACAGCTATGAGTAATGAAGATACTAATGATACTACAACAATTATCCAACGAATAGGATATGATTTTTTTTCAGCCGGATAAGCATTACTTACCACAAATTTTTGAGGAAGAATTTCTTTGGCATCTACTTGAGCCTCTTCATATTTTGTTTTTAGCGAATTCAATTGCTTCCGTTGCATAAACAAATTATCACGAAGAGAAACATAAATACTTCCATATTGCGCAATAATTTTCAACTTTTCTTCAAGCAATTTAACAGCACGTTGGTCGCCTTTTGATATTGCTATAACATATTGTTCATTCGTTCTTTCAGATTGTGATTCGTAATCATATATACCCAAATTGTTGATTGCCTTTATAGAATCTGTTAGTCTATTGACATCTGCAACTTTAGCTTTATACTCCTTTTCAACAATACTAAGTGATTGGTAAGCACGGTCTCGCTGCATCCTAATTTTTGACGAATCATGTAATGCAGCAATATCATTCGCAATTATAGCTGCTGTATCAGGATTTCTGTCTAACACTTCGATTTTGACGGACATGTATTCTGTACGTTTGAAAGTTATGTTACTCTGATACTCGTCATACAACTTGGTCTGTTTAAACTTATCTGTAGAATCAATACCATAATGTGACATCAAGTGGTACTTTTCACAAATTTTTGTTCTTATCTCATCAGAGTTCAAAATTTGAAGCATTTGCTCTGCTTCTTCCTCTTGACCAAATTGAAGAACATCCTCATTTTTAAAAGTATTTTCAGTCAATAAAGCTTTTGAAATTGAACTAGTAGTAGCGGGAAAAAGAATGACCGTGGATTTATATTTTTCTTTAATCGTTAATGCAACAATACTGGAAATGACTATACTCAATATACCTATGACTATAAGAGGTTTGCGCCATTTATAGATAAAGTACAATACATTCAATGAATTAAAATCATCCGCAGCCTGCGTTTTATTCTCCATATTAAATAATCTAAATTAAAATGTTGGGACGACAAAAGTAGAAAAATTTAGTAAACTGCATAATTTAATATGCCTACTATCAGAATTTGAGTAGTCGAAAAATAGCCTTTATACTAATCATTCCAGTTACAAATGCCCATAAGCCACATGCAGAACACATTATTGCAAAATTAACCAACCAATTATTAGCTTGGAAAAATTGAAAATTAAGCGTTTTTGAATAGTAATTAATGGCGATTACTCCAAGGGTGAAAATGAGAAAAGCAAAGAGTAATCTGTAATTTACATTAAACTTAAAAATCTTCTGTGCAATAGAAAGTTGAATTATAGCTGTAAGAAACTGAGTAGACATGCTAGAAATGGCCGAGCCATAGGCTTCATACTTTCTTATCAAAATATAATTAAATATGATGTTCAACACCATACCTGAAGCTGCCATAAAATTAAGTTGACGTAAATTTCCGTTAGCAGTCAAAAGAGTTCCATAAATATAAGTAGTAGAAATTGCGATAAAACTGAGCATTAATAAACTGAAAATCTTGGAAGCCTCATTCAAATGTTCGGCATACAATTCGGCTGTGTCTGTTTGGTGAATTGGATACAGCATCTCCATCAATTCGCGACTATAGAATAAACAACCTATGCCGATTACAATGGCAGGTGTCAGTAAAAGTCTACTAATCAATTTCACTAAAGGTTCAACTGATTCTTTATGCTTGAGCATTCGTGAAAAAACAGGAAGTAGAACACCTGCAACCAAAAAAGCAATCATATTTGTAGCGTCCAAAATTCGAAATGCTTGAGCATAAATCCCTGACTGAACATCGCCATCAGGTAACATTCGCTCTATCATCACCGAATCTATTCGATTGTAGAATGACATTAATAGCGTGAGGATTGCGAAAGGCAAACTTTTCTTCATTATCATCAACGAAAAAGGGAAATTCCATTTAAGTTTAAAAGAATGTGTTTTTCGAACAATAATTACAAAAGCTGTAATTGCGGCTATTGAATATGCAACTGTTTGTGTATACACAAAATACATGATTCCATTTTCGGTGTAAAAAACACCTGAGTGTAGAAGAAAAACACAGGCAATAATCATTATTGTTCGGTCAAGTACAGAAATCAAACCGTCAGTCTTGAATAAATGTAATCCAGCAAGATTTGAGCGCAAATAATTAATAAAGAAAAGAAGAAACATATTGAATCCTTGTATCAATAGTAATTTCATTAATCGCGTGTCGTACCCTATCAAAAGTCCAACAACTACTACAACGATAATATAGATGACTGCTAAAAGAAGTTTGAGTGTAAAAAGACTTGAAAAATGCTTGGTAAGTAAGTGATTGTTTTGTGAAATGTTTTTGTTGTTGAAGTTGGTAATTCCAAAATCAAGTATGATGGTAAGTAAAAACGAGAAATTAAATATGGCGAAATAAATTCCGTACGCTGCTGTCCCGACCTGAAACTGAACCGCTTTATCTATACCAAAAACATATATTGGCTTGATTAGAAGATTCAGGAATAATATTAGGCCAAGATTGGTAAGGAATTTTTTGTGCATCGCGTAAAAATACTTAATTTATTCAGGCTGGAAGATAAAGTTTTGTGTAAAATGCTTCGTTCGATCATATTCGATGATAGCCTCGTCAACCACTACCATTGTTTTATATGTAAGACTGCTGAACAATTCAAAACATTTCTCTCGGTTTTCGTTTTCCCATAGCTCGGCATAAACAATAGGTCTGTACTTTTTTATCAAACCCTCGGCACCTTCAAGTACAAAATACTCATAATTCTCTACATCTATTTTTATTGCGCTTACACGTTTGTTAGAATTCATGAGTTCATCCATTTTATCAAGCATTAACAATGGCACCTTAAATTTTTCACCTTCGTTAAACTCTGTGATAGATTGATGCACCACATGACTTAGGCCTTGCATCCGCACTTTAGAAATCACAGGCATCACCATTTCCACTTGACCTTCCGTATTCCCTAATGCCGCTTCAATCAATTTCACATTTGTGAGTTTGAAATAATTAATAATCCGTTTTAGTGCTTCAATATTGCTTGGCATTGGCTCAAAACTGTAAATCGTGTTCGAATTCGATATTCGTGCAAGGTGCACTGTCATGATACCAATATTAGCACCAATATCAAGCACAATGGAATTATTAGGAATAAGTTTTAAGAACTGAAAAAAGTCTTTTTCGTTCTTATCTTTCTTTAATGTGTAAATTTTATACAACGAAAAAACAAACAAATAGTTTTTAAATCCTAAAAGTGTGTGTAATAAATATTTTGTCTTGTTTTTCATTTAAATCACTGATGAATCTTTTATTGGCAAATCTAAAGAGTTTGTGTTAAGTTCTAAAAAGGAATTTGGCTTTAGCACTTAAAATAATTTAAGTCTAAAGCCAAATCCGATTCTTTCATTGCCAAATGAATTTTTAAAACAGGAGGCAATTACTATTATTTATTCAGTTTTTAGATATCGATGTTTGCGTATTTCGCATTTTTCTCAATAAAATCTCTGCGTGGTGGAACTTCATCGCCCATGAGCATACTGAAGGTTCTATCGGCTTCGGCAGCATTGTCGATGGTAACTTGACGTAAGGTACGGAACTCAGGGTTCATGGTTGTTTGCCAAAGTTGTTCGGCATTCATCTCTCCCAAACCTTTATAACGCTGAACTCCTACAGAGCTTTCTTTTCCTTCGCCACCGGCAAGTTCCTGAATGGCTCTTAAACGGTCGTCTTCTGTCCAGCAGTATTTTTCCTGTTTACCTTTTTTTACTAAATAAAGAGGAGGTGTGGCAATATAAATGTATCCGTGTTCAATCAATTCTTTCATGTGGCGGAAGAAGAATGTTAGAATTAAAGTGGTAATGTGACTACCGTCTACATCGGCATCACACATGATAACGATTTTGTGGTAACGAAGTTTTTCGATGTTTAATGCACGATCGTCTTCGGAAGTGCCTCTGAACACACCAAGTGCAGTGAACATGTTTTTAATCTCTTCGTTGTCGTAGATTTTATATTCCATTGCTTTTTCTACGTTCAATATTTTCCCGCGAAGCGGAAGAATGGCTTGATAAGCACGGTTACGACCTTGTTTGGCTGTACCTCCTGCGGAATCTCCCTCCACTAAATACAATTCGCACAGAGCCGGGTCGGATTCGGAACAGTCGGAAAGCTTGCCAGGAAGACCAGAGCCGGTAAGAACGCTTTTGCGTTGAACCATTTCTCTTGCTTTACGAGCAGCATGACGGGCTGTAGCAGCCAATATAACTTTATCTACAATGGTACGAGCTTGTTTCGGATGTTCTTCGAGGTAGTTGTTCAGCATTTCGCTAACAGCTACATCTACTGCACCCATTACTTCGTTGTTACCCAATTTGGTTTTGGTTTGTCCTTCGAATTGTGGTTCCTGAACTTTAACCGAAATAACAGCGGTTAATCCTTCGCGGAAGTCGTCACCGGAGATTTCGATTTTTACTTTTTGTAATAATCCCGATTTATCGGCATAGGCTTTTAAAGTACGAGTAAGACCTCTGCGGAAACCGGCAAGGTGAGTTCCTCCTTCGTGAGTATTGATATTGTTTACATACGAATGGATATTTTCGGCAAAGGATGAGTTGTAAACCATGGCTACTTCCACCGGAATACCATTTTTGTCGCCTTCCATGTATATTACTTCTTCGATAAGCGGTTCGCGGGTGCTATCGAGGTAAGCAACGAATTCTTTTAATCCTCCTTCGGAATAAAATACTTCCGAACGATCGTTACCTGCTTCGTCTTTTTCGCGAACATCGGTAAGGGTAATGCGGATTCCTTTGTTCAAAAAAGAAAGTTCGCGCAAACGTGCCGAAATGATATCGTAATGATAAATGGTGGTGTTGAATATGGATGCATCGGGCAAAAAGGTAACTACTGTACCTCTGTTTTCGGTAGGGCCAACTTCTTTAACAGGATATAATGGTTTACCTATTTCGTATTCCTGAATATATTCTTTTCCGTTACGAAAAACATTTACGGTTAAATGTGTGGAAAGAGCATTAACGCAACTTACCCCCACTCCGTGCAATCCTCCGGATACTTTATAGGAATCTTTATCGAATTTACCACCGGCATGAAGCACGGTCATAACCACCTCCAGGGCCGATTTTTTTTCTTTAGCGTGATAATCGGTAGGTATGCCTCGGCCATCATCTTTTACGGTGATGGAATTGTTTTCGTTTATGGTAACAAATATGTTTTTACAGTGACCGGCCAACGCCTCATCAATGGAGTTATCTACTACCTCATAAACGAGGTGATGTAATCCTTTTTGTCCGGTATCTCCGATATACATAGAAGGGCGCTTGCGCACAGCCTCCAAACCCTCTAAAACCTGAATACTATCTGCCGAGTATTCGTCATCATGTTTCTTTTCTTTTTCGCTCACTTTTCGTTTTATTTTACTGGTTAAGTTTTACCCTTTTTTTTAGGGCTAGCAAAAGTAATATTTATATTGATATTATTGATGATTTAGCAAATTTTATGAGAATATATTTATTAACATATTCTTAATAAGTTTTTCCCGTTTTCTGAAATTATTTTTTAAGATAATTTAGAGCTCAAAAGAGAGGCTTCAACCTTGCGATTTTGAGCTAAATTTTAAAATTATGACATGGGGTTGGTGTTGGATTTCGACTAAAATGAATTCCAAGTTGATGGTTAAATAAAAACTACCTAGTTTAATTAAGTTTTGTTGTTTGACAAAAAAGACCAATTAGGATGATGCATTCCAGATAATAATAATTTTGAAGAGAGTATGAAAAATTTTAGGGTGAACGAAGTTATTTTGTTGAAGATTTGAATTGATTTTAGTGACCAAATTATTGAGATATACGCATCAACAAAAACAGAAATTGTCTCAACCGAGGTAGAAATCGGCTAAACAATGGGAGAAGCTGATAAATACCTAATTTTGTAATTGTTATACTTTTATAACTATGAGGAGTCGGGAAAGAAAAGATAAAGCAATAAAAATCTCTTCGAACCAAATCTCCTTTCTTAAATCTTGGGGTGAAGATCCAACTATTTCGTTTGTTATTTTTTAGGTAAAATTATTATATCCTAAGACAATTAAATCAAATAAAGATATGCGACAATGAAGGGTGTAGAAATGATAAGGCTATCGAAACGGTCGAGGATACCTCCATGACCAGGAAGTAGTGTACCTGAATCCTTGACGTTTATACTTCTTTTAAATAAAGATTCAACTAAATCGCCAAGAGTTCCAATGACAATGAGAATGGTAGCGATGATAAGCCAATCGAAAAAACTAATGCATGTATACCAGCCTGATATGATGAATACGATGGCGTAACTTATTAACGCTCCCCCTATGCTTCCTTCCCAAGATTTGGCGGGTGAAATGCGAGGAAACAACTTGTGTTTGCCAAGCAATGAACCAACAATATATGCTCCTGCATCGTTGCTCCATAAAATAAAAAATACACCAAAAAGAATTGTAAAGGTGTAGATCCCTGTGCTTGTTGTGATAAAATTCAAAAGGGAGAACGGAACGGCCACGTACAACAATCCAAGCAAAGTGAATCCAATGTTGCTAAAAGGTTTTTCTTTATTACGAAACAATTCTATAATAAAAACTAGCGCAATTATAGGAAAAGTTAATACAAGAATTATAGGAGGGAGAATATGAGAGCATACAAAGGAACTGAGCATAAAAATTAATCCTCCTAATGAAGTTCCAACAAATTTTTGAGGATACGCTCCACTTTTTTCGACTAATTTATAAAATTCCAATAGGCCTAGAATGGTGATGATAAAAAAGAGAATAGAAAAAGAGATTTGACTATAATAGGTACATCCAAGCAAAACTGCTACAAATGCTCCTGCAGTGAGCGTACGTGTAAAAAAATTCTTCAATCGTTCTAAGAATTAATCGGTCAAAGGCACATCGTCAATTAAAAACACAAACACCTCTTTAGGTCCATGAGCACCTTGAACAAGTGTTTTTTCAATATCTGCTGTTTTGCTAGGACCAGAAATGGTTGTTATCATCGAAGGAATAGCGCTTGTATACTTATCACGAATGAACTTCAACCCATCTTTAAGATTATACATCAATTGAGAGGTGAAAGCTATTACGATGTGATAGTTGGAATAAATGGGCAATCTTCTGCCAGAGATTTGTTTTGAGCTAATCATTATGCTTCCTGTACGAGCAATTAAACATTCGCAAAAAGTGACACCCACATCGGTACTCGCGAATTGTTCTTCGTTGTCGGAAAAAGCAATATTACCCCTTCTCAGCATTTCTTTGATTAAAGGTTCTAAGCAAAAAATTGTTTTCCAACTATTGTCACTTCTGAAGAACTCAAAGTTCTCGATAAACTCGGCTTCGTTTTCACAAAAAACAAATTTTCCATTAAGTGCTGAAAAGTTTTGTGCAAATTGAATTTCAAAAGGTTCGTCTGAACCAGTATATATTTCAGAGTCTTTGTCCACATCGCCAATCTCTTGAGTTGACTTAGTAGTTAAAGCCTTTCTAATTTTTTTTAATACTTTTTCTCTTGAGGTAACGTCTGTCATTCCCTAAAACAATGTATCTTTTGCTTTTGTTTGTTCTTCTTCAGAAGGTTTGTTTTCAACTTCTTGATTTCTTTCTTCTGACTTAACCTGTTCAACAATTTCTGTTAATTCTTTCGCTTGCTCACTTTTCACCTCCCCATTATTTGAAATTGAGCCATTGAGAAGCGGTACTTCCTCAACATCGTATGGTCGTTTTCCAAAGATAGATTCTAAATCTTCTTTGAAAATCACCTCTTTTTCCAAGAGTTTCTCCGCCAGAAGTTTGAGCAAATGTTTGTTTTTAGAAAGAATGTCTTTAGCACGTACATAAGCAAGTTCTATCATTTTGCTTACTTCTTCATCGATAGTTTGTGCAGTACGTTCGCTATATGGTTTTGTGAAACCATACTCGTTAGCACCTGTAGAGTCGTAATAACTAATGTTTCCAATCTTATCGTTCAAGCCATAGATGGTTATCATAGCATAGGCTTGTTTGGTAATTTTTTCCAAATCACTTAAAGCACCCGTTGATATTTTTCCAAAAACAATTTCTTCAGCTGCTCTTCCACCAAGGGTTGCACACATTTCGTCCATCAATTGTTCGGTAGTAGTAATCTGACGTTCTTCGGGTAAGTACCATGCTGCGCCTAACGAACGACCACGAGGTACAATGGTAACCTTTACCAATGGGCTAGCATGTTCGAGCAACCAACTAACAGATGCATGGCCTGCTTCGTGATATGCAATTACTTGTTTTTCGTGAACAGAAATGATTTTATTTTTCTTTTCAAGTCCTCCTATTATACGATCAACCGCATCTAGAAAATCTTGTTTGAAAATTTTGGTTTTGTCTTGACGAGCAGCAATTAAGGCAGCTTCATTGCAAATATTAGCGATATCTGCTCCAGAAAAACCAGGTGTTTGCTTCGCAAGAAAATCAACATCAACAGATTCATCTAATTTTAATGGCTTTAAATGAACTTTAAAGATATCTTTACGTTCATTCAAATCAGGCATATCAACATAAATCTGCCTATCGAATCTTCCTGCTCGCATTAAAGCTCTATCTAAAATATCGGCTCTGTTGGTAGCAGCCAAAATTATAACTCCACTATTGGTTCCAAAACCATCCATTTCTGTTAGCAATTGATTCAAGGTATTTTCTCGTTCGTCATTTGCTCCTTGTGCCGGAGACTTTCCACGTGCACGACCGATTGCATCAATCTCGTCAATAAATATAATACAAGGAGCTTTCTCCTTAGCTTGACGAAATAAGTCGCGAACACGAGAAGCCCCCACCCCAACGAACATTTCAACGAAATCGGAACCTGATAATGAAAAGAAAGGAACTTTCGCTTCTCCCGCAACGGCTTTCGCCAATAGCGTTTTTCCAGTTCCTGGAGGGCCCACTAATAATGCCCCTTTAGGAATTTTAGCGCCTAACACCGTGTATTTTTTGGGATTCTTCAGGAAGTCAACTATTTCTTTTATCTCGATTTTAGCGCCTTCTAAGCCAGCAACATCATTAAATGTAATATTTACATTGGTATCTTTATCAAACAAGGTAGCCTTTGATTTCCCGATATTAAAAATCTGTCCGGCACCTCCGCCTCCACCCATTCTTCGCATGATGATAATCCAAATGACTACCATCAAAACGATTGGAAGAATCCAACTTAATTGGTCGGTCCAACTTGTTCGAGGATCACTTTCGGGATAAACCTTTTCGTTGGGTGCAAACTCTTTTTGTGCATCAGTAAGATCAGCCTTAAAACTTTCAACTGAAAGTATTTTCATCTTATAATGAGGTCCATTCGGATGTTTGTCCAGACCATCTTTAACGTATTGAGGTAATTTAGTAAAATCACGAGCAATGAATATTTCGGCAAAATTTTCGTTTGGCACCACCACAATTCTGATTACATGGTGTTGTTTTAGCATTGAATCAAAAAATTCGGAAGACTTCACTTCTTTAAGAGGTGAGCTAAAATTAAGCACCTGCATGGCAATTAATGCCACAGCTATTATACCGTAAATCCAATAAAAATTGAATGATGATTTAGGAAGCTTGGGTTTCTTTTGTTGGTTTGACTTTTTGTCTCCAGTTGGCCCTTGTTCTTCTTGCTTCATTTGCGAATTTGATTTGGGTGGCCCCTCTTGAGTATTATCTTTTTCGTTTATTTCGTCTGTTTCACTCATGGTTGTTTTCTTAGTCTAAATAGTTTTTATTCGAATCCAATTTCTTTCACTTCTGCATCAGCCCAAAGCGACTCTAAATTGTAATAATTTCGGATTTGCGATTGGAAGATATGAACAACTACAGTAACGTAATCAATCAAAATCCACTCTGCATTTTCGAAGCCCTCTTTGCGATAAGGACGTTCACCAGTTGCTTTCTTCACCATTTCTTCTACTGAACCAGCAATTGCGTTCACTTGAGTATTTGAATCGGCCTGACAGATTATGAAATAATCACATACCCTATTCTGAATGCTTTTTAGATTCAAAATCGAAATATTTCGACCTTTAACTTCTAATATACCATGTACAATTGCATCAGCCAATAATTGAGCGGCATCCTTTTTTGCTATAGGTTTCTTTTTTGCAACAGTTTTTGAAGGAGTAGCCTTATTTGCTGCCTTTTTAGTTGCTACTTTTTTCTTTTTTTCAGCAACCTTTTTAGCAGGTGCTGCCTTTTTAACTACTTTTTTCGTTACCGTCTTTTTGGGAGCAGAATTATCTTTCTTTTTAGCCATTAACTATTTTTATTTCCTTTTTATTTCGTTCTTTGCAAAACCAATTAATATAGTGGACAAAATTAATCAAACTTTTGCATAAACACCTATGAAAACTTTATTTATAGGACAAAATGCTATTTTCTTAAAATCAGTTGACTCTACCAACAGTTATGCCATTGAATTAATGCGCCAAAATAACTTGGCTGATGGGTCAATAATTTACACTTTTGAACAAACAAAAGGACGAGGACAAAGAGGAAATGAGTGGGCAAGCGAACCCAACAAGAACATGGCGTTGAGCCTTGTAGTGTATCCTTCATTTTTAAGTGTTATGAAACAGTTTTTGTTAGCGAAAATTACAGCTATTGCAATAGCTGACTTTATGGCAGAACTTTTGTGTATTCCTGAAAAAAATGGCAGAATCCAGATAAAATGGCCGAATGACATTTATATTGATGACAAAAAAATTGCTGGGATTTTAATAGAGAATACCATTCGCGATGCCAATATTCAAAGTTCAGTGATTGGTGTTGGAATTAATGTAAATCAAATTGATTTTAATCCTACCTTAAACGCAACTTCTATGAAAAGGATTGCAGAACAGGAGTTTGACCTAAACTTGATTGTTGCTCGATTTTGTTCGTTTTTCGAATCTCGATATTTACAGCTCATTGCAAATAAACTTGCAACAATTGATCGTGAATATCTGGAGAAACTTTACCGACTTAACAAATGGAATCAATTTTCATCGAAAAACGATATATTTAAGGGGCGTATTAAGGGGGTTACAGAATTCGGAAAACTCCAGTTAGAACTAGAATCAGCCGAGATAAGAGAATACGACTTAAAAGAAATAGGATTTACTTAATATCCTTCATTTTTTGAGCGAGCATATTGAAGAAATTGGTTAGTGGTTTCTCTACCATCATCTTCATCATCATGTTTAAATCCGACTCAAAAGTTAACTGACCGATACAAGAGTTTTCTCCTGTCGGAGTTATTAATACAAACAGTTTAAATTCAAAAGGAACTTTCCCATTAGAAGAAATCGTTATCTTAGTAAATGGAGCTTTTTCGATAATCTTCATGCCTATGGTAGCCATACCATTTATAGTAAACGAACACTCGTCTATTGTGGATGTCCAGTTGGTGACCTGAGTAGGCATTAATTTTTCGAAGTTATTAAAATCACTCAAATAGGAAAAAATCCGTTCTGAAGTGTTGGTCAATTCTACTTTTTCACTTTCTATTCTTGTCATAGGTATTAAATTAATTTGTTAGTAAATGAAAGTGATAAATGGAGCACTTTCCATTCTATCTATTCAAAATCACTTTCCCCATTCCGAAGGATTTTCACGCCATTCCTTTAGTGATTTCAAGTCTTTTTCTGTAATATATTCTGTCTCTAATGCTTGTTTTATAAGCAGTTCATAATTGCTTAAAGTAATCACTTTGCATTTTGCTTTTTTGAAATTATCGGTTGCTATTTTGAAGCCGTAGGTAAAAATGGCAGCCATCCCTTTCACATCGCAACCTGCAGCGCGAAGTGTTTCCACAGCTTTTAAACTGCTTCCTCCTGTTGAAATTAAATCTTCAATAACCACAACCGATTGCCCTTTTTCAACTACCCCTTCAATCAAATTTGTCATTCCGTGCTTTTTTGCTTCGGAACGAACGTATACGAAAGGCAGTCCTAATTCTTGTGCTACTAGTGCACCTTGAGCAACGCCACCAGTGGCTACACCTGCTATCACATCAGGTTTTCCAAACGTTTCTAAAATTAAATTAACGAATTCTTGACGAATGTATGTGCGTACTTTGGGGTATGATAGTGTAACTCGATTATCACAATATATTGGAGACTTCCAACCTGATGCCCAAGTGAAAGGTTTGTTTGGTTCTAATTTAATTGCTTTTATTTGTAGTAAAAATTCAGCTATCTTTAACGCGGATTCTTCATTAGGTTTCATTTCGCAAAGATATTAAACTAAGTAATCCCCTGTGAACA
>CAIWDF010000080.1 GCA_903911435.1 uncultured Bacteroidota bacterium | reverse complement strand
TGACATATGTTTGTAGTTTTTAATTAAACAATACGGGATCTTTACTATTCTCTTTCAACACAAAATAATAATTCCCTTATTTTGATGCACCAAAATTAGTAAACTTTTCCGTTCCCACAAATTTTTTTTGCCCCTTTTTTTCCCCACCAACCTTATTTATATCCGGTCTAAATTATAAACCTCACCTTATGTTACGCTCCTTGTCCAATTTTAAACCTAAAACCCTCGCCCTTATTTCTAACAAACAAACACAAAAAACCTTTTTTAATGCATTTTCCTCCTTTCAGTCCCTATAGTCCCAATTGTCCTTTTCCACCCCTTATATCAAGTTTATCCCCCTCTCTTGTGGAGAGGGGATTAAGGGGAGAGGTGACTTTTGAGAGGGGATTAAGGGGAGAGGTGTTAACTTGCATAATTTCAGCTATTTCTGCATTTATCCCCCCTTCATAGCCCGTTTCTGGAATATTCATACAACGCTTCTGGTATACTCATAAACCGTTTCTGGTATCCTCATAATTCGTTTCTTGGGTTCTCATCTGCACTTTTCACTCCTTATATTTCGTTTCTGGTATACTCATACACCGCTTCTGGTATACTCATAAACCGTTTCTGGTATCCTCATACACTGCTTCTGGCATTCTCACAAGTCGTATCTTGTATCCTCATAAACCGTTTCTGGTATCCTCATCCTCATTTCGCCACCCTCATATAAGGCTTCTTGGTATCTCATAAATCGTTTCTGGTATTCTCATAAACCGTTTCTGGTATTGTCATAAATCGTTTCTGGTATACTCATAAGTCGTTTCTGGTATTCTCATAAACCGTTTCTGGTATGCTCATAAATCGTTTCTGGTATTCTCATAAACCGTTTCTGGTATTCTCATAAACCGTTTCTGGTATACTCATAAACCGTTTCTGGTATTCTCATAAATCGTTTCTGGTATCCTCATAAACCATTTCTGGTATTCTCCCAATCCGTTTCTAGGTATCTCCCATCTCATTTCAGCCAGCCTCCTTTGCGCCTTCGTGTCTTTGCGGCAAGAAAATCTCAATACTCAAATCTCCCATCTCCTTCCCACCCAATTGTGGGGGGTGTTAAATCTTTTCTTACATTTGCCAAGGTGAGGCAAGCGAAGAGGATGAGGGGTAAAAAAGCCTAAACAATAGGAATGAGTGATAAGATAATAGAGGTAGAACATTTGAGTAAATCGTATGTGCTAAAGCATCAGAATGCGGAGCGCTACACCGCTTTGCGCGATGTGATATCGAACAAGGCCAAGGCGATGGTGAGTGGAAAGCTCGGTGCTAGGGCAGGAAAATCGGAAGAGTTTTGGGCATTGAACGATGTATCGTTCGACATCGAGCGTGGCGACCGTGTGGGGATAATAGGGAGAAATGGGGCAGGGAAATCGACCTTGCTAAAAATACTGAGTAGAATAGTGACACCTACCAAAGGAAGGATAACGATAGATGGCCGTGTGGCGAGTTTGCTAGAGGTGGGTACGGGTTTTCATGCTGAGTTGACCGGTAGAGAGAATGTTTTTTTGAATGGTTCGATACTGGGGATGAGCAAGGCGGAGATAAAAAGTAAGTTTGATGAGATAGTGGCTTTTTCGGAGGTAGAACGTTTTTTGGATACTCCTGTGAAGCGTTATTCATCGGGCATGTATGTGAGGTTGGCATTTGCCGTGGCAGCACATTTGGAACCTGAGATATTGATAGTGGATGAGGTATTGGCGGTGGGAGATGCAGCTTTTCAGAAAAAATGTTTGGGTAAGATGAAGGATGTGGCAGGCGAGGGAAGAACGGTGCTGTTTGTGAGTCATAATATGGGTGCGATAAGCAACTTGTGTACTAACGCTATCTTGTTGAATAAAGGCAAGGTGGAGTTTAATGGAAGTGTGGATGGTGCGTTGAAGGTATATCATAATATGCAGACTACAAAGTCGAACTTGACGTATAGTTCGGTGGGCGAATCGAAAGAAATATTTATAAGTGAAGTGTGTATTAAGAATGCTGGTGATGAAACAGCGGATGTGTTTGTGCATGACGAACCTATTTATGTTTCTGTAAAGTTTAATGCTAATATTGTTTTGGATGATGTATTGCTAAGTATGTCGGTAACTGATTATGAGGATAGAAAGATATTTTCGACTGAAAGGTTGATAAGTGAGGTGATTAGGGTGGATAAAAAGCAAGGAGAGGCTTTGGTAAAAATACCTGCTGAGTTTTTATTTCCGAATGAGTATAAGTTGAATGTTGGAATTCATATTCCGAATTTACAAGTTTTTGATTTTTTAGACAGTGTATGTAGTTTTTCGGTAGTTGATAATGGTTCGGAATTTTCGAATTATAAAGGAGTGGATGTGGGTTGTGTTTTTGCACATTGTGAATGGAAATTAATGTAAGGGAATCATGATTTGTAAAATTTGTAATTCAACAACAAAAATTGTTTCGAATCAACTTGTATTGAATAAATATAAAGTTGATTACCATCAATGTAGTACTTGTCATTTTATTCAAACGGATGAGCCATATTGGTTGGCCGAGTCGTACGAAAATGCGATAACAGCATTAGACATAGGTTTGGTGAGTAGAAATATTTATCTGCAAAATGTAATACCTCCAATTATTGAGATGTGTTTTCCGGAGGCAAAGGTGATGATAGATTATGCTGGAGGGTATGGTATGTTTGTGAGAATGATGAGAGATTTGGGCTACAATTTTTACAGGCAAGATATTTATTGCGAAAATTTGTTTGCCAATTATTTTGACTTAAAAGATTGTCCGGTAAAAAAAGTAGATATTGTTACGGCATTTGAGGTTTTTGAACATCTCCATCATCCTATAGAGGAAATAGGAAAGATGTTTGAATTGTCGGACAACATTGTTTTCTCCACGGTTTTGAGCCCTTCGGATATTAATGAGTTTCATGATTGGTGGTACGTTTCTCCGTTGATAGGCCAACATATTTCGTTTTATGATTTGACAACGCTGAGTTATATAGCAGTGAAGTTTGGAAAGAAATTGTATTCGAATGGGAATAATCTACATGTATTCACTTCGTCTAATATTGAGGCGAAAACGATAGAAAAGTTGTTTGGAAGTAACAAAAATAGAATCTTAAAAAAACTTGAAACCTCTTTTACTAATAGACCAATGGCAACAAGAAAAAGAGAGTCGCTTTTGGAGAGTGATTATAAATATATATCAAATAAATTGAGTAAAAACGAAAAAATATAATTGCAGAATTGGGATGAATTATTTTTACGAAAGAATTGTTAAAAAGATTTATTCTGTTTTACTTATGTTGCTTAACAAAAGAAGGTCGTTTTTTGTAAAGAAAAACACGTTACTCATTGTTAAGTTAGATTCAATTGGTGATTATGTATTATTTCGAAATTTTATTCGGGTGATAAAAGAATCTGACCATTACCGGAACTACAAAATTACGTTGTGTGGAAATATTTGGTGGAAAGAACTTGCTGAAGGACTAGATAAAGAATTTATAAATGATTTCATTTGGGTGGATTATAGAAGGATGACAGATTCTGGATATAGTTACAAGCAATACAGGGAAATTCATTCTAGGGGTTTCGAAACGTTGATTCATCCTACTTATTCGAGGGATATAATAAGTGACAATGTAGTTATATATAGTGGTGCGAAGTATAAAATAGGTTATGATGGCGACACTATTAATCTTTCGGAGGTTCAAAAAAGGGAAAACAACTTAGCTTATACAAGTTTAATGGTTTCACGTTCGAAACATCGGTTCGAGTTTAATCGAAATAAAGATTTTTTCGAACAATTGTTTTCTTTGCAGATACCTACTTTAAAACCTCAAATTGATTATAAAACAAACAAGGAAGAAATAATAATAATATGCCCAGGAGCAAAAGATGCATTTAGAAGGTGGTCGGCAGAAAACTTTGTTCGACTATGTGATTTGCTTCAATCAAAATTTCCGAAGGCTGATTTTGTTATTTGTGGTTCAGAGGCAGATAGTTTGATAGCAAAAGAAATTATTAGCAAATCCCAATTTCATTTTTCTGATTTAACAGGTAAACTAAATCTCAACGAATTGGTTGCCATGTTAGCAAAGTGCAAGATTGCTATTGTTAATGACTCAGGGCCGTTTCATATTGCAGTAGCTTTGGGGAGTAAAGTGGTATGCATTTCGAATGGCAATAATTACGGTAGATTTACTCCCTACCCGAGTGAAATGAATACCGAAAGTAAGGTGCTTTATCCTATCCAAATTACGGAGATGTCGGAAGAGGAAAGGCTTGAAAATTTTGGAAAAGTAGTTGAACACGTGGACATAAACGAAATAAAAGCAGAGCAAGTGTTTTCGGAAATAGAAAAGATGTTTGATGTAAAGTAATGGTAAAGTTATCTATAATAACAATCAATAAGAACAATTTAATAGGTCTTGAAAAGACTGTTAAGTCGATTATTTCTCAATCGTTTTTAGATTTTGAATTTATTGTAATTGATGGAGGGTCGACTGATGGAAGTATTGATATCATTAAAAAGTACCAAGAGGAAATTACCTACTGGGTTTCGGAAAGCGATGGTGGAATTTATAATGCTCATAATAAAGGGATAGTAAAGGCAAACGGAGAATATTGTTTGTTTTTGAATTCTGGAGATTATTTGGTGGACGAATCAGTATTGGAAAAGGTTTTTACTTCGACTTGTGATGCCGCCATCATTTACGGAAACATGATTATTGATTGGGGTTCGGGAAAACATACTTATGGAAAGATGCCAAACCGTATTACGTTTCATCAAATGTTGATGGACACGTTGTGGCATCCTGTTTCTTTTATTAAACGAGAGTTGTTTTCTAAATATGGTAGGTATGATGAACATTTTAGAATAGTGGCGGACTACGATTTCTTTTTTAGGGCAATCATTGTAAATAATGTATCAACTCAACATATTGAACTCGATATTTCTGTTTTCGATTCACAAGGGATAAGTTCACATATTAAAAACAAAGAGGTTGAAATGGAAGAAAGGAAAGAAGTGTTGAGAAAATATTTCCCTCCGTTGGTGGTAGATTATTTATTAGAAACAAAAGGAAAGAGGACAACGCAAGCAAGTATCTACAAGCGATTAATAAATAGAATTAAATAATGGATAAGCCACTTGAAATACCTTTAGTTTCTGTCATTGTGCCTTGTTACAATCATGGTCGATTTTTGGTTGAATGCTTGGAGAGTGTTTTGACTCAAACATTCATCAATTGGGAATGTATTGTTGTAGATAATGGCTCTACAGATAACACCAAAGAGGTAACCGATTCATTTACAAAAAAAGACTCACGTTTTCATTATCTATATTCGGATATAAAGGGAGTTTCTTTAGCAAGAAATCTAGGTATAAAATCTGGTAAAGGGAAATACATTCTTCCTCTTGATGCGGATGATAAAATTGGTAATACATATTTAGAACAAGCATTAACAGTGCTTGAAAAAAATGAAGAAATCAAGTTGGTATATTGTAACGCAAAATTATTTGGTGATAGCTCAGGCGAATGGATACTTCCTGATTTTTCAGTGAAGGGTTTATTAATTGAAAATTTAATTTTTTGTTCTGCTTTATATAGAAAAAGTGATTTTGAAAATACTAAAGGTTACAACGAATTGATGATTGAAGGGTTTGAGGATTGGGATTTTTGGTTAAGTTTTATTTCAAAAGACAACCAGGTGTATCGCATTAGCGATTTTTTGTTTTTCTATAGAATAAGGAAGGAATCAAGAAATAACTCTTTAGACATCGAGAAGCAGAGGAAATTAAGAAGGTTGATATTTAATAACCATAAAGAACTTTATGGGGTAAATTTCAATATGAGTGATTTGGTCTTTGATTTATACACTACAAAGAAGAAATTGGAGAATACGGATAAGTCTTATGAACTAAAAATAGGTAAATTGATTTTAAAGCCATTAAGGATATTAAATAATTTATTAAAAGGCGCTTAGTTGATGAGGTCCATTTGTTTGTTTTCAAGTTATTTTGATTCACCTGATATTCCATATTATGTTAAGTTCTATTTGGAACAATTGTCTCAAAATTTTACGAAAATAATTTTCGTGACCAACGAGAAAATTTTGAATAATTCATCTTGTGAATATTTAAATGATAATAATATTGAGTGCTTGCAGGTAGTTAATGAAGGCTATGATTTTGGGATGTGGTATAAAGCAATTCAAAAAATAGACTTGACAATTTATCAACGCGTTGGATTTGTTAACGATTCTTGCATTTTGTTTTCTTCTTTGAATAGGGTTATGAAATGGGGAGAACAAGGAGGGTTGGATTTTTGGGGTATATCTGAATCAAACTCGATTTCTAGGCATATTCAATCTTATTTTTTGATTGTTGAAAAGAATGCAATTTCATCCGTGGTTAATTATTTTAATCAAAGTGGAATACGAAAGGAAATCAAAGATGTTATTTTGACTTATGAGATAGGTTTAAGTAAATTCCTTTTAGAATTGAATTTTAAAATGGGAGCGTTCTTGGATAACGAAAATTATAAAGGAGAATTTAGTCCATACTATAAACTAATTGATAGCCACATTAAACAAGGTACACCTTTAATTAAAAAGAAAATTATTTTTCAATCCTATCGAAAGGATGAATTGAGGACTTTAGCTAGAATGAATTTCAATATTTCTCCAGATTATTATATCAGTATGATTATGACACAAAATGCGAACTTGGTATTAATTGATTTTGAAAAGGTGAAGCAAGAAGTTCAAAGAAGACTCGGCTCAATAGAATTGTTTTTATATAATTTAAAACGTCATTTGATTAGAATAGCGCGACCATCTTATAAATTGATAATTGGTACACGTTAAAAATTCAAAATGTCTTTAAAGAGTTTACTATTTGAAAATATATTTGTTTTATAAATGAGGAGCGATTTGGTTAGTATTTGTATTCCAACTTATAATGGTGAAAAATACTTGAAAGAGTGTTTGGATAGCGTGTTAGCACAATCGTATAAGAGTTTTGAAATAATCATCGTTGATGATTGTTCAAATGATAAAACGATAGATATTAGCAGTTCATATTTAGAACAGGATGATAGAATTCGATTGTATACAAACGAAATCAACTTAGGTTTGGTTGAAAATTGGAACAAGTGTATTAGTTTAGCAAAAGGGGAGTGGATTAAATTTGTTTTCCAAGATGATACAATAAGCTTCAATTGCATTGAAACGATGGTGAATACGGTAGAAGAGGATGACGTGTTGATTGCATGCAAACGAACATTTTTATTAGACGAGAAAGCCTCTGAAGAAACAGTTTCGTATTATGAAAACGAAGTGATAACATTTGAAAAGTTGAATATACCAGCGCAAACTGTTTTTATTTCTCCTGATCGAATAAGCAACATGGGTGCAGAGAATATTTGTATGAATTTTATTGGTGAACCCACTTCTGTGATGTTTAGAAGAAGTATCACTAGTGAGCTCGGGTTCTTTAATTCGAATTTGAAGCAGATATGTGATCTTGAATATTTCCTCCGAATAGGCTCGAATTATGGTGTTAAGTATATTCCTGAGAAGCTTAGTCAATTTAGAATACATAATTCATCAACTACCTCTACGAATGTTGCTCTTAATCATTTTATACTTTCAAATCTTGAACCAATTGGTTTAGTTCGTCAGTTGCTTTTTGACCAACATTTTGAACGGTTTCGATTAGCCTTGAAACAGCCTAATAAAACAAAATTGAATCGTTTTTTTTCGGTTCGTGTTTATGAGGCATATGTAAATGCTAGAAAGTTTGGTGTTAGCTCCAAAGAAATGAGTAGTTTGAATTCAATGGCCGAAAAGTATTCAGAAATAAAGTTATCACAAGAACCTTCGTTCGCTACGCAGTTTCTATACCGAGTTGTTAAATTACGTAGAAGATTAAGATTGTTGTTTAAATAAACCATAAGTATGAAGTTTAGTATAATAATACCATCTTATAATCAGCCTCAATTTATTTCAGAGACATTTGATAATTTAAAGGAATTGAAATTCAAGGCAGTTCAAAATGGTGTATCGGTTGAACTTCTTTTGTTTGACAGTTATTCGAATGAAGATGTTCAAAAGAAAATAGAAGAGTACAAGAGTATTTTTGATTTTGTCGAAATTGAAAAAGATAATGGGCAATACGATGCTATCAATAAAGGCATACAAAGAGCCACTGGTGATTATTGGACATGGCTTAATACAGACGATAAAATTGATATTAATGGGTTTTTACAGATTGTTTCAATTCTCAAGAAGGATGAATCAATTGATTATATTTACGGATCAATTGAACACATTGATGCTAAAGGTAAATCCATAAGGAAAGTCAAAGCCAAGCCATTAACATCCGATAGCCTGTTGAATTCAGATCCTGGAATATACCAACCTGGTTCTTTCTTCAAAAAAAAGTTTACTAATAAAATTGGTTTGTTGGCTAATTATAACTGTTGTTTTGATTATGAATATGTATTACGAATTCTTAAGAATCAAGGCAAACTGGTGCTTTGTGAAACAATAGTTTCTCAATTTCGGATCCATAATCAATCAAAGACGGGCAGCATAATTACTGCTTTTGTAGAAGAACAAATTGAAATAAGCAGAAAATATGGTCGTAAAGTACTTTCCAAACATAGTTTCATTTCCATGTTACGTTTGATTAAACATCGTTATTTGATGAAATGAAAATGAGGATACTCCTATTAACTGACATTAATTCAGCTCATACTCAAAAATGGGCAACAGCCCTTGTTTCAAAAGGCTGCGAGGTTGGTATTTTTAGTTTTAGTACCCCCAATGCAAATTGGTACACACAAATTGGTGTGAAGTGTTTGAGTAATGAAACTCACACAAATGAAACAAAACTAAATAAACGCTTGTTGACTAAATTGGGTTACCTCGGTAATCTCCCGAAATTGAAGTCAGTAATAAAAGAATTTAAACCTGATGTATTACATGCACATTATGCTTCGAGTTATGGTTTTTTAGGGGCATTAAGTAAATTTCATCCTTTCGTAATTTCGGCATGGGGCAGTGATGTGATGCATTTCCCAAAGATTAGCTTTATACACAAATCTATTTTAGTATATAATTTAAAACATTCAGATGTTATTTTAGCGACTAGTAAAGCAATAGAAAATAGTATTAAGAATTATATTAACCGACTAGTAAAAATAATTCCTTTTGGAATAGACTTAGCCGTTTTTAGGCCTTTGGAAATCACCTCTTTGTTTTCAGATGAGAAGATCGTTATAGGAGTTGTTAAATCACTAGAAACTGTTTATGGTATTGACATACTCATTAAAGCGTTTAAAATGCTTGTTGAGAAAATGCCGAATGCTCCTCTCGTCTTGCTTATCGTTGGTGGAGGAAGTAAGGAGGAAGAATATAAAGCTTTGGTAATGGAAATGAATGTCGAAGAGCAAGTAAAATTCATTGGGAAAGTTAAATACGAAGACGTAGTGAAGTATCATAATATGATTGATGTATTTGTAAACGTTTCCAGAAACGAAAGCTTTGGTGTTTCTGTATTAGAGGCATCTGCTTGTTCTAAACCAGTTATCGTTAGCAAAGTAGGTGGTTTAACGGAAGTGGTCAAGGATTCAGTTACGGGGATTTTGGTTGAATCAGAAAATGTTTCAGCAACGGCACTTGCAATGGAAAGACTTGTAATAGATGAATCATTACGTCTAAAAATGGGCAAAGCAGGAAAGGCGTTTGTAAAAGCAAATTATGATTTCACTAAAAATGTTGACGATACCATGAAGGTTTATAGGCAATTAATTAGCACTAGAAAATGAGAATATTAATCCTTACTCAGTATTTTCCTCCTGAAGTTGGTGCACCTCAAAATCGATTGTATGAGTTAGCGGTTCGATTGCAAGATAGGGGAGAAGAGATTAGTGTTCTTACTGCAATGCCTAATTATCCTCAAATGGAAATTCATGATGAATATAAAGGTAAATTTTATCATTACGAAGACATGAGTGGATTACAAGTGCATCGTTCTTGGATATACGTCAGTAAAAGTAAGGGTATCTTCAAAAGATTACTTAACTACTTTTCATTTGTGTTTTCCTCGATGCATGTTGGTTTATTCAAGATTGGGAAATTTGATTTCATATTATGCGAAAGTCCTCCTTTGTTTTTAGGGATTACGGCATATATTCTGAAGAGAAGTAAGAAATCAAAACTGGTATTCAATGTTTCTGATTTATGGCCAGAGAGCGCTGAGAAACTTGGGCTGGTAACTAATCAATTTTTCCTCAAGACTGCAACGAGATTAGAAGAGTTTATGTATCGTAAGTCTGAATTAATTTGCGGGCAAACACAGGGAATATGTAGGAACATTCAATTAAGATTCCCTGACAAAAAAGTGTTTTGGTTACCGAATGGTGTTGATTTAGGGTTTTATAATTTCGATAATATTTCATCAGATTGGAGAATGCAGAATGGTTTTGATGCCGATGATTTTCTCTTGCTTTACGCTGGTATATTAGGTCATGCACAAGGATTAGAAGTAATAATAAAGGCAGCAGATAAATTAAAACAAAACGAAAAGATAAAATTCTTAATAATCGGCAGTGGACCAGAAAAAGAAGAACTAATAAATCTTTCAGCATCTTTAAAAACTGAAAATGTTTACTTTTTTGATTCGGTGACTAAAATTCAAATGCCTGGAATTGTTTCCGTTATTGATGTAGCCGTCATCCCTTTAAGACGATTAGAATTGTTTAAAGGCGCTATTCCTTCTAAAATATTTGAGAACTTGGCCATGAAAAAGCCGCTGCTCTTGGGTGTTGAAGGAGAGGCGAAGGATTTGTTTATTGATAATGGAAAATGTGGATTAGCATTTATTCCTGATGATGCAGAAGATTTAGCTGAAAAGGCACTTCAGCTTTTTAATAATAGGACAGAATTGAAAATTCTGGGACTAAATGGTTATAACTATGTGAAAGCAAATTTCACACGGGACCAAATTGCAGAGAAGTTTCATGAGCAACTAAAATTGGTGTGATGCAAGAAGAAGTTGAAAAGATAAAAAAGGCTTATGTCAATCGAAAGAAAATTGAATCCTCTGGGAAATATAGTCATGCAATGTATTCTAGATTCATAGTGGCTGAACGAGAAAAAGTGTATGAATCTATTATCCATAAATCATTTTCTAATTTAACAAATCGAAAATTAATTGAAATAGGAGCAGGTGGAGGTTCAAATATCGAGTTTTTTCATCAACTTGGCATTTCTTATTCGAATATATATGCCAACGAGCTTATAGATGAAAGAATAAATGATTTAAAAAAGAATTACTGTGAAATAAATGTTTTAGAAGGGAATGCTGTGGATATAAATATCGATATTAAATTTGATATCGTTTTTCAATCTACGGTCTTCACCTCAATATTAAATGATGATATGCAATTAGCTGTTGCAAAAAAAATGTGGGAAGTACTGAGTGATGATGGAATTATACTTTGGTACGATTTTGTTTACAACAACCCGAATAATAAAGACGTAAGAAAAGTATCAAGAAAAAGAATAAAGGCGCTTTTTCCTCTTGGTACCAAGTTTAGCTTTATTAAAGTTACATTGGCACCTCCAATTGGAAGAAGGGTAGGTAAAGGGTATCCTTTTTTTAATACTTTTAGATTTTTAAGAACACACTTAATCGCAGTAATAAGGAAATAAAATTGTCGAAAAATCAAGTACATATTAAATTACATTTCTATTTGGCGATACTCATTGCCTTTAGCTTGCCATTTGCACGACTCACTCCTGTGTTTATTGTTTTGATGGTTGTCAACTGGTTGGTTGAAGGTGATTTCAAAAACAAGCTCAGTTCATTTTTAAAGAACAAGTATTCGCTTTTGTTCTGTTCTTTCTATTTGCTTCATGCAGTAGGATTACTCTATAGTCAGAATATCGATTCGGCAGGATTCGATTTACAAGTGAAACTTTCTTTGCTCATTTTTCCTGTTTTGCTCTCTTCTCGTCCATTTAATACGAGAGCAAAAGATTCAATTTTCTATGCTCTGATTTCGGGAGTTGTTCTATCTTCCTTTATCATTTTAATAAGGGCTTCTTATGTTTACTTTACGATTGGGGAGAATGATTTTTATTACGAAGTGTTTTCCTATTTCATTCATCCTAGCTATTTCTCCATGTATATTAATGTGTGTATTGGTTGGATATTGATTAATCTTCTTCAAAATAATAGAACAGTTCTCGTTGTAAATAATCTCATTATCCTTCTTTTAGTTCTATTCTTATCAGTGATTGTTTTACTTCTTTCTTCAAAGATGGGTATCATCACTATGGTTTTGATGTATGTGTTCTTTATTATTTCCTATATCATCACTCATAAGAAATATCTCATTGGGATATTGGGTTTGTTGTTATTAGCCATATCTTCTGTGATGGTAATTAAATTGGTTCCTGAAATACAAGGAAGGATTGATAGGGCTTTTTCCGCTGTGGTCAATCCAACACCAAAAAGCACGGATGCAGAGAGTACTGCTGTTCGGTTGTTGATATGGAATGCAGCTAATCAGGTGATTTCGGAGAACCTTTGGGTTGGTGTTGGTACAGGTGATGCTAAAGATGCCTTGATGAAGGAATACACAAAACGGGGTATGACAGGTGCCATTGAACATGATTTAAATGCCCATAACGAGTTCTATCAAGTTTTTGTTGCCTTAGGTATTATTGGTTTTGTTTTGCTTCTTTCCAATTTGTATTTTCCATTAATCTTTGCGTTTAAGAATGGTAATTTGGTTTATCTATTATTTCTCATTATTATTATTCTAAATTTCTTACCCGAGTCGATGCTTGAGACGCAAGCTGGGGTGATGTTTTTTGCTTTCTTCAACTCCTTGCTATGTTTTCATAAATCAAAGAGTAAAGATTAACTTTGTAATTTAATTAACGATATGATACCATTTTCGCCCCCACACATTGATCAAAAAATAATTGACGAAGTAACCAAGGTTTTAAAATCGGGTTGGATAACTACTGGCCCTCAAACGAAGTTGTTTGAAAAGGAACTAACGAAATATTGTGGCAACCAATCAACCTTGTGTTTGAATAGTGCCACTGCAGGCTTAGAAATTATTTTGCGTTGGTATGGGGTGAAAGAAGGCGATGAAGTGATTTTGCCGGCATACACCTATTCCGCCACAGCCAATGTGGTGATGCATTGCGGAGCTACACCTGTGTTTGTTGATGTTAATTCGGATGACTTCAACATTTCTGTTCAAAATATTGAGAAGGCAATAACTTCGAAAACAAAAGTGGTGATGCCTGTTGATTTTGCAGGTTATCCCTGCGATTACGATGCTATCAATACATTGGTAAAAAAGCACAGTGCAACATTCATTGCATCTACTGATGAGCAGAAAATTCTTGGCCGTATTTTGGTGCTTTCCGATTCTGCGCATTCTGTTGGTGCTTGGTATAAAGGCAAACGAGCAGGTTCATTGACAGATGTTTCGGTATTTTCATTTCACGCGGTAAAGAACTTAACCACTGCCGAAGGTGGAGCCATTGCTTTAAATCTTCCTGAACCATTCGATAATGATGCAGTTTATAAATCGCTGTGTGTGAAAACGCTTCATGGACAGGATAAAGACGCCTTGGCAAAAACACAAAAAGGCAATTGGCGATACGACATAGTAGAGGCAGGTTACAAATGCAACATGACTGATATAATGGCAGCTATTGGCCTTGTTGAGTTGGCGCGTTACGATGTGGATACTTTATCTAAACGTAAAGCTATTTGCGAAAAGTACTCAAGTGCGCTATCGAAATATGATTGGGCGCAAATTCCTGTTCAATTTATTCATCCAACGAATGACACTTCTATTGAAACTTGTTATCATCTCTATCCCTTGCGTATAAAAGGTATTACTGAATCGCAAAGAGATGCCATCATTAAAGAGATATTCGATTGTAATGTTTCGGTGAATGTCCATTTCATTCCTGTACCTATGATGAGCTTCTACAAAAAGCAAGGATATAATATTAAAAATTATCCTACCACTTATGATAATTATTCGCGAGAAATTACCTTGCCTGTTTTTTACGATTTGACCGAAGAGATGATTAACACGGTGATTAACGCTGTGGTAACATCTGTTCAAAAGGTAATCGGCTAAACACTCTCCTAAAAATTAAACATTGATAAGCTAGTCATCTTGAAAAGAATCATTGACCTTGTTTTTTCTTCTATTGGATTAATTATCCTGCTTCCTTTTTTCATCATACTTGGTTTGATGATTGTGATGGATTCGCGTGGTGGTGTGTTTTACAAACAAGTGCGCGTGGGAAGAGCAGGTAAGGATTTCAAACTTTTTAAATTTAGGTCGATGCGGGTAAATGCTGACAAAGGCAGTTTGATTACAGTTGGCGGACGTGATAGCCGAATCACCAGAATGGGTTATTTTATAAGGAAGTATAAACTCGATGAATTGCCTCAGCTACTTAATGTCTTCCTTGGTCATATGAGTTTGGTAGGTCCACGGCCGGAGGTGAGGAGGTATGTGGACATGTATAGTGAAGAGCAGTTGAAGGTGCTCTTTGTGAAACCTGGAATTACTGATTACGCAAGTATTGAATACAGTAACGAGAACGAAATTTTGGGAAAAGCTATTGACCCAGAAAAGGTTTACGTCACGGAGATAATGCCCGCTAAGTTGAAACTTAACTTGAAATACATTGACGAACAAGGCATGATGACTGATTTTAAAATCATCCTAAAAACCATCAAAAAGATTGTATCTCACTAAATCATTTTATTCAAACTTAAGATTTCGTCACTTTTTTTAGTGTTAAATTAAAATTTGTTTCATTTTTACATCCTATAATATATCAATATGAAGAAAATAGTTATTCTTAGTTTTATTCTTAGTGCTTTCGTTACACTCAATTCGATGGCTAGTCCGGGAGATACCGTAGTGGTTCAAACATTTAGTTTTGGTTCGCCACAAGATGCATGGTTTGTTTTCCCCTCAGATACCATGAGGTGTGAGAAGGTGTTGATGAAATACACGCTGAAGTGTAATCCTGCGCAGTCGCCTGCTTGTGGTGAGTGGGATTATTTAACGTATACGTATTTGTATAAGCATACTCACTTGCAAGATTCCACCTTGATGCATCAGCCGGTGTACACCGTGAATGGTGCTGCTCCTGCTATGTATAGTTATATGAACACTCCTTCGTATAGTTATCATCCTAGTTGGCAGTATTACATGGTGAACACTGGTACTTCCTCCTTGAACACCTATACCGTTGGCAATGGTTCGGCTGCAAGCACTCTTCCTTTTGATGCTTCTCAACCTGTTTCGCATACTCAATATCTTTGGAAAGCGAGTGAAATAACTGCTGCAGGAATGAGTGCTGGTGCTATATCGGGTCTTCAGTTTTATCTTCAATCGTTGGGTGGTAATTTGCACAACATGAAAATAAGAATCAAATCATCACCTCTCGACTCATTGTCGCAAGCTACTTATAGCGATACGGCCTTTACTACGGTGTACTCACAAAACACTCAATTCACATTGCTGGGCTGGAATAGTCTGCAGTTCACCATACCTTTCAATTGGGATGGTCTTTCGAATTTATTGGTTGATATTACTTACGATAACCTTGTACCGAGCACGGATAACCTTTTGGCAGCAAGCACTACTTCATTCAACTCATCGTTGAGCAACGCGGGAAGCGATAGAGTAGCCGCCTTTCATAGTGCAGGATACGTAAACATTCCATTGAACAATCAGCTCGCTGCTATTGACTCTTTCGTAACGGTTACGTTTTGGTGTTACGGGTCACCGACTCTGCAACCGATGAATGGTACTGCTTTCGAAGCAGTTGACTCCCTTGGCAATCGTTTGTTGAATTCACATCTTCCGTGGTCGGATAGCAATGTGTATTGGGATGCAGGATATGGTGGTACTTCATACGATAGAATAAACAAAGCGGCTGTATCTGCCGAAATTAAAGGGCAATGGAATCATTGGGCGTTTACAAAAAGCACAGTTACAGGTGCTATGAAAATTTATTTGAATGGTGCTCTTTGGTTTTCCGGCACTGGCAAAACCAAGAGTATGAAAGGTATTAAGAATTTCAGAATTGGAAAAGGCAACTGGAGTGGCTCTCAAACCTACGAGGGCAAGATAGATGAGTTTGCTGTGTTTAATGCGGAGTTGTCGGCAGCTACCATTCAATCCTATATGAATAAACAAATTGATGCTGCTCATCCTAATTATGCGAACCTTGCTTTGTATTATCATTTTGATGACGGAAATTACATGACCTTTGCCGATGCAGCACCAGTGGCTCATCCTACAGCTACCTTAAATTCGGTTGATAATCCGTTGAGAGACGCTGCAGAGATTGTTTCGGGACTTACTACTTCTACTTTACGTCCTAATATTATTTTCGAACAAGGTGTGTACACTCAGCATTTAGACTCTACTTTGGTGGTTGACTCTACCGTGAATGTACCTGTTCAAATTATTACTTATACCGATTCTATTAATAATCCGGGAGGCGTAACTTCTACTTATAATGTATGGCCTTCGTATTACAATCATTATTTATACAATGCGCAAGGTGTTGCTTACGATTCGACCCTTGTAACGCCTGACTCTACCATGAATGAAGTGTATTACAATTGGTATCACAAATTTCCACAAGTGTTACGTTATGAGTTGGCTCGCTTCATTACCCCTTATGGCAATGGTTTGAGCTTGGGCAATGGTTTCACTTGGACCTTTGATGTGAGTGATTATCGTACCTTGCTTGCCGATAGTGTTCATTTGAATGCTGGCAATTGGCAGGAATTGTTGGATGTGAAATTTTTATTAATCAAAGGTATTCCGCCACGCGACCCAATAGCTGTGAAGAACCTTTGGAATGGAGGGTTCAACTATGGTACACCAACAGATTCCATCACGCATCTTCAGACACTCAATTTAAATATTCCGGCTAATGCTTTTAACTCGCGCTGGAAGTCGCGTATTACGGGGCATGGCATGGACACACCTAACAACTGTTCCGAATTTTGCGCCATTCCACATTACTTTAAGGTGAACGGTATTCAACAGTTTTCGAAAACCGTTTGGCGTGATAACTGTGATGTGAATCCTGTTTATCCACAAGGTGGCACATGGGTGTATAGTCGTGCCAATTGGTGTCCGGGTGCCGAAGTGTGGACCTACGATTGGGAACTTTCTCCGTTTGCTTTGCCTAATAATACAGTAGCCCTCAACCACTCGGTGCAGCCTTATACGCATACGGGCAGTTGGGATTATTTTCAAATAGAAGACCAACTGATAACGTATGGTGCTCCCAATCACACGTTGGATGCAGCTGTTGAGGATATCCTCTCGCCAAGCACTGACCAGATGTATGGACGATACAATCCGGTTTGTACCAGCCCTATTGTGAAAATAAAGAATACAGGTTCTACCGTTCTCACTTCGCTCGACATTACGTATGGCTTGGTGGGAGCTGTTTTGTCAACCTATCATTGGACCGGCAATCTTAAGTTTACCGAGTCGGCAACGGTTACACTCGGCACTTTCGCGTGGCTGCAAGGCGCAACCGACTTTACTGTTTCGGTTAGTAATCCGAATGGAGGAACTGATCAATATGCCAACAACAATGTTAAGCTTTCGCATTTCACCTATCCAAACGTGTTTCCTGTTCCAATGGTGATTGAGTTAAAAACAAATAATTATCCACAAGACAATGCCTATACGTTGAAAGATGATGTAGGAAATATTATTATTTCGCATAGTAATATGCTTGCCAATACGGTTTACAGAGATACTCTGATTCACCTTCCGAATGGTTGCTATACCTTCGAACTCACCGATAATGCTGCTGGAAATGGCGGTGGCGGTGGAGATGGATTGAGTTGGTGGGCGAATACCAATCAGGGTTCTGGTTATCTTCGTTTTAGACGTGTGACACCGAATGCTATTTTCAAAAATTTCAATGCCGATTTTGGTGGGAAAGTCTATCAACAGTTCACCGTTGGCTTAACTTCGAGTACCAACGACTTGGTGTATACCGATAAAGCGCTGCTCAATGTTTACCCCAATCCTTCTGATGGTCATGTCTACATCAACGTTGATTTGTCGGTTCGCAAGGATGGCAAGATTGAGATTTTTGATGTGATGGGTAAAAAAGTGTATAACTATGAATTCAAAAGTCTCACTGCCGAAAGTGTAAATGCCGATTTATCATTCCTTAAAAAAGGAGTGTATTTTGTAACGCTTCGCACGGGTGATGAATTTGTGTCGAAGAGGATGATTATTCAATAAAAAATTGCGAAGCAAAAGGGGACTGAAAAGACCAAATTTTGGGCAGGATTTTCACCTAAAATGACGGTTAGGATGCTCCCAAAATTTGCAATTATTGCAAAAATCTCGAACCATCGCCATAGCGAGTAGAAAACTACCGCCAAACAACCGATGGTTGGCAAAATTTGGAGTCAATGAGCTCCCTAGAAAGGAAGGAATCTCCGCAGGATTCCTTCCTTTTTTGTTAAATAATCTTGATATTCAGCACTATAAAAGGTGAGTCCTAGTAAGATTCCGTGTTAGAAAGGGGCAGAAATACCCCCCTTTTTTCGACTTACGAGGCATAGCCTTGCGCGCAATCCTATGCCTCGTAAACTTACGACCGGCAGGATTGCGCGCAAGGCGACCGATCGTAAGTTTACGAGGGGCAGTTTTGGGACCAAACTTAAGGCTCGTAATATTACGAACCATGAGTTTTGAACTGAGGACATCCATCGTAAGTTTACGAGGGGTTGGATTTCAAAAAAAATGTCTTTCGCAAGCTTACGATTCTCGACTTGAAATATCATTTTTTACCAAAACGGATGTCGATTTTTGGAAATACACTATAATATATAGTGTGAAATCTTATGAAATGGGAAATGAATTTTAGGGGGTAATGTCTTCACCTTACTCTTCATCATTTTTGAAATGAATACCGATGTCGATACCTTATCAACGAGGAGAAAATTTCTATCTGAATTCCACCTAAAGTTTTTTTTAAAAGTATTTCTCAATAGAAAATCGAGGAAAAGATTTTGAGAAATGGTGTTTTGAAATGAAAGTGCTCACTTAATATTATGACGAAAAAATGAGTTCTTCTAAATTATATTCTTAGTTTTGTTATAAATTTAAAACACCTATCTATGAATCCTAAACAAAAATTCATTTCAGCTACTGTGTTATTTTTCTTCATTACCACTATGCTTCCCGCACAGGAATGGATGAAAAACCTACCTCAAAATAAGGAAACCAATTTTTATGATGTTCAGAAAGCCTTCAATGAATATTGGAACAACAAAAACTTTTCGCCTTACGAGACTAAAAATAAAGCTGACGGAGAATATCAACAATTCAAACGTTGGGAAAAGTTTATGGAACCTAGGGTTTATCCTTCGGGCAAATTCAATTCGCTTGCTTTGTGGGATGAGTATCACAAGTTTGCTTCTGAAGAAAAAAAGACGACTCATGAAAAGTCGATTAACAATTGGACACCGTTGGGGCCCCTTGCTATTCCAGGAAATGGAGGCGGTATGGGACGTATCAACGTTGTGGAAGTTGACCCATTTAATTCGAACACACTGTGGATAGGCTCACCCAATGGTGGTTTGTGGAAAACCACTAATGGCGGCACTTCCTGGACTTCGAATACCGATTTACTACCAAACATCAGTATTGCCGACATTGCCATTGATCATCAGAATACGAATAACATGTATATCGCTACTGGCGATGGCTATGCCTACGAAGCAGGCGGAATAGTAGGTAGCTTTCAACCTTTCTGGGGTGGCACTTACAGTGCAGGGGTTCTGAAATCGACTGATGGAGGGGCAACATGGAATGCTACAGGATTAACCTATTCGCAGATGCAGAACAATGTGGTGCAGCGCATCCTTGTATCGCCTGTCAACTCGCAATTGTTGCTGGCAGCGGCTCGCGATGGATTGTGGAGAAGTACAGATGCGGGTGCTACTTGGACCAATGTATTGATGGGGCACGTATTCGACATTGAATTTAATACCATCAATGCAGCCAAGGTATATGCTAGCAAGAGCGATGATATTTATGTTTCCTCCAATTCAGGACTTACGTGGACACCAGCCAATGTAGGTTATTCCAATTCTCCGGAAAGAGTAAGTATTGCTGTAACTCCAGCTGACCCTACTGTAATTTATGTTCTTACTTCCAACGGAGAATTGTATCGTTCGGCAAATGGCGGAAGCTCCTTTCCTTATGTGGGCATGGCTGATGCAGGTTATGGATATTATAATACCATCATCAATGTGTCGCAGTTAGATGCTAATACCGTGTATACATCAGGGGTTGACGTAAGCAAATCAATAGATGGAGGACAAAGCTTTACAACTACCAGCGATTACACTGCTTGGCCTGCATCCAATTACGACCATGCTGACGGGCATGATGTTAAAGTGAATCCTCATGGAAACGATACCGTGTATAACTGCAATGATGGTGGAGTTTTTAGAACGACCGATGGAGGGATTTCTTGGACTGACATCAGTAGCAATATTTCCATTGCACAATTTTATCGCTTGAGTTGTTCGCAAACCAATCCTAACATAGTGTACTGTGGGCAACAAGACAATGGCTCGGTGAAATATAACGGAACGTATTGGGAAATGAAAATGTGGGCAGATGGCATGGAGCAACTCGTTGACTTTGCTGATTCGAATAAGGTGTTCAGTTGTTCTCAATATGGAAGCATCAACATGTCGACCGATGGTGGTGCGACTTATTTTGATGTATCGCCAGATATGAATGGAGATTGGATAACGCCCATCATCATTGACCCAAATAATAATCAGAATTATTATACCGCTTACAATTACGTTTATAAATCAACCGATGGAGGATATTCGTTTAATCCTATCTCAACCGATTTATTAGGAAGCCCCTTGAATGTACTTGCCATTGCGCCTTCCAATAGCAATTATCTTTATACCGGAGATTATTTTAATTTGTTTCGAACCACAAATGGAGGAACATCATGGACAAGCATCACTGCCGGCTTGCCTGTTTCCAATGCAGCGATAACCTATATCGGTGTGTCGAACACCAACCCTCAAAAGATATGGGTTACCCTTTCGGGTTACACTGCAGGTAACAAAGTGTTTAAATCAGTGAATGGAGGTACCACCTGGACCAATGATTCTGGAACATTGAGCAATGTACCTGTTGATTGTATTGTATATGTAAACAATTCGAATGATGGACTCTACATTGGTACCGACTTTGGAGTATTCTACAAAGACAATACCTTGACTGATTGGGTACCCTTCGACAATGGCTTGCCGAATGTTATCGTTGATGAATTAGAAATACAATACAACACAATGAAGTTAAGAGCAGCAACTTATGGTAGAGGCTTGTGGGAATCGGATATATCATTGCTTGGAGTGCAGGTTGCCGACTTGAGTGCGGAGAACAACATTACCGTATATCCTAATCCAAGTGCAGGAAGATTCGAAATAAATAGCACCAAAAACAGAATAGAAAGTATAACCGTTTTCAATGTAATAGGGGAGGAGGTTTATCAATCAGTGATTAGTAATCTACATTCAACATTAGATTTAACAAGCTTTACCAAAGGAATTTATTTTGTACGGATAGTAGACGAAAATAAAACGGTGGTGAACAAGAAAATAATTAAGGACTAAGAAAACCTTTTTTACTTTCTACTGAGGCAGAATAATAATCCTGGAAACGCTGCTTGGACAACCTATAGAAAAGAAACAGTCATTTATAATGTTAAGGTAGTAACTTCGGATATCTTATAAGAGAATCGTAAGAAGAGGAAATTTAATTTGAAGTAGAAAGCAATCAGTCTATTATTAGCTTACCGCAAGATTGAGCAACACGAAGGCTGCAAACACTACCGAAGCGATACCATTGGTGGTGGCAAAGGCAATGTTCACCTTACTTAAGTCGTTTGGTTTCACCAGTGAATGCTGATAAATCAGCATTCCCACAAACACTGCAGTGCCTACCCAATACCACATCTGAAAATGCGCGTAATAGCCAGCATACAAAATAAACGATGCACTAATAAGGTGTAAAAAAGAAGACAATATCAAAGCCCCTCGTTTGCCAAGCCATACTGGTATGGATTTTAAGTTCTTCGATTTATCAAACTCCTCGTCTTGCAGGGCATAGATTATATCGAACCCACTTACCCAGAACAAAACTGCGAACGAAAAAAACAAAGGTAAGATGTTAAACTCACCTGTTACCGCCAAGTAAGCTCCTATGGGTGCTAGTGCCAAACCAATTCCTAAAACAAGATGACACAGTGCGGTGAAGCGCTTGGTAAGACTATAGCCCAAGATGACAAGCAATGCTACGGGCGAAAGGTAAAAACAAAGACGATTGATAAAATAGGTGGTAGCAATAAATAATGCGCAACTAATAATAACGAATGCCAATGCGTTCGAAGGTTTAATAACTCCAGCAGGAATCTCCCTCACTGCAGTGCGTTCATTTAGTTCGTCATACTTTCGGTCGATGAATCGGTTGAAAGCCATGGCAGCACTACGAGCAAACACCATGCATAACAAAACGTAGACAAACAACCTTGCATCAAACGCGTGATGTGTAAAGGTGATGGCTAAAAAGAAACCAATGATGGCAAAAGGTAACGCAAAGATAGTGTGACTAAATTTGATAAGCGATAAATAATTGGTAACAACCGTTGTTGGTGCTTTAGGCATTACTGATTGTGAAAATGATTTAAAAAATTAATCAATACAATCAATAGAATAGGAATTGAACTAAGCAACATCCCGATTACGCCTTCGGTATATTTTTTTCTTCTCACATCATATTTGTGGTCAATGAAAATATACAACGTAGAGGTTGATAGACCAAGCACCCCAAACATGATAGCCCAAAAGATAAGGTCTGGAAAAAGACAAAGAAAGGTGGCCATGCTACCAAAAGCCATGGCAGCTTTGCCGATAATGAATAAACGTTTGCGTACTGACATGCTACTATTTTAAAGGATAATTAATTTTTGCGTTACTACTTTATTTCCGTTCACTAGCAAGTTACAAAAGTAAACACCAGCCTTAAGGGTATTGTTTAATTGAACAGTATGATTGTTCACATTGATTGATTTTACAAATTCTCCAACCGCATTGTAAATCCTAAGTTCCACTTTGTCGGAACTTTTATAATTACTCACCGCAAGGTTCACCACAGTCCCTTGGCTTGATGGATTAGGATAAATAACCAAATCATTTTTAGTTGACTCGCTGATTGAAGTAGTACCAACCGCACAATTGGTTAATGCTCCAAAAGCATTCGCTTTACCATGACCATATAGATTATTAGGCACCATGCCCGTAAAATCATCTACGGTAGTGCAATTGTCAATCGCGGTCCGAACTTGTGAGGCAGTGGCCGTTGGGTTTTTTTGCAAATACAAAGCAGCAATACCAGCCACCGATGGAGCAGCATGCGAAGTGCCCCCATCGCGAACATGCACACTATCCAAAGACAATGCATCGCCATAACAACACGTTATAGAAGGAATGATGGACAACACAACAGCAGCCATGGTCATATCTCCAGGTGCAGCCACATCCGGTTTGGTGCGCCCATCACGAGTAGGACCTTGACTAGAGGTAGGATGAATCAATCCTGGAACTTTGGTAGTATCTACATACAAGGTATTGAAATAATCTTGATAACTTCTTCTGTTGGTGTAATTACCTACAGTCACTACATTATCTAAGCATTGAAAGCTCGAACAAATGGTCTTGTGTGTATCCGGCAGTTTGCAATATACGCTGTCTGTCATCACCGATGCTGGAGGCAAACCACCATTTACCATATCGTAACTCCACAAATCAAAACTACCATTTCCTGTTGTGAACAAACGCCAATCAAGTGTTTGCCAGCCAGCAAACGTAGTGTCTGCCTGAACAACAAATTCTATTTCGTAATTACCTGTGCTCGGAACACTGGTAATGGATTGTATAAGCGCCACACGATTACCACCATAATATAAGGTATCATTGCGAAGAACATTAAGTGGAAGTATTGACGAGAAGTGAATCCTACCAAGATTAGTATAAGTAGGCGATAGTTGAACAGCCCCAATTGAGAAATGCACATTCGCCATATTGGCGGCACTTCCGTAGAGTTGCATATCATTACCAATGTATCCTGAAGGAATGTAAAATAGTGTAAAGTTGGTGTCAGCTGTAACCGAGTATCCAAGGTGAATAGGATTGTTTCCATCATTACCAGCTGCAGCTACCAGTGCACGTCCGTAATGAGCATTCATCAAATTGTTAATCATTTGCGCCTCCAAATCTTTTCCATCATGAGAGCCATATGTATTGCCAATTCCTCCTAGTTGCCCACCAACACTAATGTTGATGACACAAGGTTTTCCCATGGCCAATGCTTTTGCATAAATATAATTTACACCATCAAGAATGGATGACTGATTGCTATAGAAATTTAAAGCTACCATAATGATATCCGCTTTTGGAGCAGCTCCTTTGTACATGCCCGATGCAAGACCATTACCCACTGCCACACCAGCCACATGCGTTCCATGACCAGCCGAAGCAAGGTCGTTGGAGGCAGAGGCCAACCCTGCATCAATATCGGAGTTAGTGAATTCAGCACCATATGTAAAACCCGAAGGTGCAGCACCAGTTAGATTGTGGTCCCACAAATATTTCACACGACTATGATGAGTGCTATCTTGAAAATCAGGATGAGTGAAATCGATTCCTGTATCTATAAATCCAACCACGATACCATTTCCATCGTATCCCTGTGTAAGTGGCGCTACACCAGCAAGTACCGCAAGGATATTATTGTTCTTCAGCATGGTGTCGTTCAGCGGACGAGCAGTATGAGCAACCGTTTCTAATCGGAGCACTGCTTTATTAGACATCACATTGTCGATACTTTGAAGAGGCAAATTCACTTTGGCAATATCTCCAGCAGCATATTGAAACTTCCCGCCTTCAGCTGCAACCAATTGTTTAATGGTTTCCACATCGCCTTGTATAAGCACTTCGATGGATTCGTTTTGTAAAACTTCCTTTTGGTGAACCGCTTTGTACAAAGTAAGCGGTGCAGTGTTTTGAGCTTTGGTTGCAATGGAGAGAATGCAACAAAGCGTGATGAATAGTAAATGTTTTTTCATTTAGTTGTAGTTGTTTTGTTTGTTCAATATTTTAAAACAAATTAATAAAATTACCTGTTCGAAAATGAGCAGGAAAAATACAACTATTTTCTTAATTTAATAGGATATTTATTCAAATAGAGGTGAATTACATCATTTTTGCTATTTCTCTCATACAGTCTCCGACATGTTTTTAAGCTTATCAATCATTCTCGAATTACAATTTCAAAATTATTTAAAACGCACAGTCCTCGCTTCAATTCCTAAAATGGAATAGGTAAATAAAAATAAACTCTTACTTTTGCTAAAAAAGAAATCAATGTTACAACAGATAGAAGAGGTATTCAGAAAGGTGTTTGACAATCCGAAATTAACCATCTCTGAAAACACATCTGCAAAGGATATAAAAATCTGGGATTCCATTTCTCACATCGAGTTGATTTCAGAACTAGAGGCAAATTTCAAACTGCGTTTTACATTCGATGAAGTGATGGGTTTCAAACAGGTAGGTGACATAATCAGAACAATTAAGAAAAGGCAAACCAAAAACTGATGTCATTTATTTCACCTTTCTTTTTTCTTTTTGTTGGAGTAGTGGTCGGAGTGAATTATTTTCTCCCTTCCAAGTTTCGTCATCCTTTTTTATTACTTGCTAGTTTTGTATTCATTGGCTTTTACAATATCGAGTCGGTAGTTGCTCTCTTATTATTCTCCCTCTTCAATTTCTACCTCGCAAGATTTATTAATGCGAACCGATTCGTATATTGGCTTGGGATAATCATTAACGCAGGAGCAATATTGTTATTCAATTATTTTATTGCAGGCAATCGGTTTACGGTTTCCTTCATCAACTTTCAAGTGGATAAACTCTTGCTTGCGCTTGGATTATCCTATTACTCCTTACAAAATATAGCTTACCTCAAGGAGGTTTACAATCAGCGCATGAGTCCCGAAACGAACCTTTCTAAATTTATGTTTTTCCATTCTTTTTTCCCTAAGATAGTGAGTGGGCCAATCGTATTGCCTTCTGAATTTATTCCACAGATTGGTACCAACACCATTTCGAATAAAGCCTTGATAAGCGGATTGCAGTTACTACTATTGGGAGTATTTAAAAAAATGGTGATAGCAGACCGATTAGCATCTGGAGTCGGGTCCATTTTTGATTTTCATAGCAACTACAGTGGACTAACTGTTTTAGTTGGAGCTTACTTGTTTTCCATTCAATTGTATTTTGATTTTTCAGGATATTCGGACATGGCTGTCGGTATTTCTAAAATGCTTGGATATACAATCAAAGATAATTTCAACCTACCATTTCGCTCATTAAGTATTACTGAGTTCTGGAGACGTTGGCATATTTCGCTTCTGTCGTGGCTCACAACTTATATTTATTTCCCGATTGTGTTTAGATTTCGCCAAATGAAGAAGTTCGCTCTCTATCTAGGAATATTGATGACATTTTTTGTTTCGATGCTGTGGCATGGAATCGGTTTTACGTTTCTTGCCTATGTCTTATGTCACACTATCTATTTAAATATCGAGACTTTGACAAGAGGTATGAGGGCAAAACTATTTACTGGATACAATAGTTATGTCTTTAAGATTACTTGTGCCTTCATAGTATTTAATGCATTCAGTTTTGCTAATTTGTTTTTCAGAGCATCATCGTTTGATGTTTCCTTACAATTGATTCATAATTTGTTTTTTAATTTTCTTCCCATCAACTTCATGACAGATTTCATAAGTCCATTGGCAGTGGGTGGTCATCAGATTGATGAATTTAATTTTATTCTATCAATCATTCTATTTACTTCATTCATCTTATTCGAACAACGAATTAATAAGGTTGCTAAGAGTGAGTTGTTCAATTTTAAGTATCTTAGTCTTGTTATACTTCTTATCGTGTTATTTGGAGTATTCAATAGTGGCACACGTTTTATTTACATGCAGTTTTAAAAATAAGAGATGAAGAAAAGCAATATATTCATTCAACTTATTTTGACTCTGGCAGGGCTTTGTGTCTTTTTCATTGGCTTAAGCCGACTGTATGATTTTGCGTTGCAACAAAATTGTAACATCAAAATTGCCTACGTTCAGAAAGAAAAGATAGATGCCGATATTTTATTTCTTGGTCCTTGCGAACCATTGTGGATGATTTCTCCGGAGATAATAGATAAGCAAATCGGTATGAAATCGTACAATCTAGCTTTATCTCATTCCGATTTCGCTGATAATTATTTGCATTTGTATTTTTATTTAAAGAACAATAAATGGCCTGAATGTCTTTACCTGTATGTCACTCCTGAGTCGATGGATTTAAAATACAATACATTTAATACCTATCGTTTCGCCCCATATGTTGGCGATGCTGAGGTTGATTCTGTTCTTAGAGAATGCGACCCCGCATATTACCGTTGGGTGAATCTACCCTTTATGAAATACGCTTATTACAGCAACAACATCCACTTTAATGCTCTTCAAGGATTGAAGCATTATTTCAATCATCGTAAATTGCCCTATTTCCCTGATGGGTATGAACCTCCTTTTCAAGTGAAGTGGGACAACCATTTGGAGAAGTTCATTCACCTTTATCCAAATGGATATAATTTTGCTTGGAACCAGCAACGGGAAAAGTACTTTTGCAAAACGATTGAGTTGGCTCAGCAAAAAGGGATTAAGGTGTATTTATTCGAATCTCCAGTTTTGAAAGAGTCGTTGAAATATCAGCCCAATAGGGAGCTAATCATCGAACGAATAAAAGCAATTGCCGTTAAGTATAAGGTAAGCTACAAGCAATTTGATAAGATGAAAATAGCCGAATCGAGGGAATATTTTATGTCGACTTTAAATACGAATCTAAAAGGATCAGCTATCTTTAATGATACGCTGGCAAGCTATATTAATAGTGAGAAGAAGAAATAGTTTTAAAATTATTTCCCTTTTTTGAAAGGGATTTGAACTACCAGTTTCTCGGTGTACTCTACCTTGGTTCCATTCGCTTGAATCGAGACTGCAGGTTTCCATTTTTTAACATTGTTCACTACTCTAAAAGCCTCCTTGGTACATTCAGGGCAACGTTTGATGGAGCTTATAAGTTCCGATTTGAGTACTTCACCTGTCTTGCTAATGGTTAGGCATATTTCCACCTTCCCTTCCACCTTTTTCAATTTGATGCTATCAGGGAGTTGAACATTGGCTTTTAAATACTTATTCCATTCATCCTTTCCACCTAGATAATCAGGCGGTACAAAATTCGAACTCATGGTTGATGAATTAACTGGAGGTGTTGGAGCGTTTTTTTCGCTTCTTTTAACTGCTCCACTCGATTTTCCTGAAGCTCTACCTGAAGTTTTTCCACCTCCTTTTACATACCCTTTTTCATCGGTATATTTTCCTGGCTGTTCTTCACATGAAGCAAACAGGATGAGAGCAAATGCAATTAAAAAATACTTTCTCATGGTTGACCTATTTTTTCAACTGCAAATTTAATATCAATTTTGATAAGATTTTCACAAATAGATATAAAGTTTAGACACTTAATTTTATTACTTTTGCCTCGCTTATGATAAAAAACAAGAAAGTAGTAGTTGTATTGCCTGCCTATAACGCAGCCCCAACGCTTGAGAAAACCTATAACGAAATACCCTTTGATATTGTTGATGAGGTAGTGCTAGTAGATGACGTGAGCAAGGACGATACTGTGGAGGTAGCTACTCGTATTGGCATTAAGCACATCATCAGACATCCTCAAAATAGGGGATATGGTGGTAATCAGAAATCTTGCTACAACAAAGCGCTTGAGTTGAATGCCGACATCGTCATCATGCTTCACCCCGATTATCAATACACTCCTTTACTCATTGTTTCAATGGCAAATATCATTGCCAACGATTTATATCCTGTTGTTTTTGGTTCAAGAATTCTTGGTAAAGGAGCCTTGAAGGGAGGAATGCCAATGTATAAGTATATTTTCAATCGTTGCCTTACGCTTTCTCAAAATATATTAATCAATCAGAAACTGTCGGAATACCATACGGGTTACCGTGCTTTTTCTCGTCAAGTATTGGAAACAGTAAATTACGAAGCCAATAACGATGATTTTGTTTTCGATAATGAAATGATTTCTCAGATATTTATGGCAGGTTTCGAAATTGCAGAAATTACTTGCCCTACCAAATACTTCCCTGAAGCTTCATCAATTAATTTCAGCAGGAGTATGAAGTATGGTTTAGGGGTTTTGAATGTTTCGTTTAAGCATTTCTTCTTCAAACTGGGGCTCAACAAATCGCCTATTTATAAAACTAAAAAGTAATCCCTACTTTTTAATCTCTTTGCAGTTCATTTTATTTCGTAGTCCGGAATAATTGATTAGATAGGCTTTAATGCTACCTATCACAATGGGTGTTTCAACATAAAGAGGCATTCTGTTTTCGTCATCGGTTACCCAAACGGTCATTCCTTCACCACCTTTAAATATTGTTCCTTCTATCAACCGTGGTCGGAATTTAATACAACGAACCGTGCCTAAGAATTCATCCTTGATGGTTTCGGTGCCAAGGTATCGCACGTAAGAGGGGTAGTTTTGTCCATCCAAGACAAAGGTAATGGGAATAGAATCTTTGATTTTGTATTTCGAAAAGTCGATGCAACGGGCATAATAGATGGCCGTTAGCACATCGTTGGTACAAGGAGTAATGTTTATCGAATCGAGCTTGGTGGTGCTTTTGTTTTTTCGCGAGGCGGAATAGATTTTATTTTTCCTTGCGTTGAATACATAATCATCAAAGTTGTAATTCCCTCCTTCGTGCACCTCGCGAGTAAAGCGCAAGGGCCTCAAGGTAGCACTATCGGCATACGACTCGTATTTATCTCTTACCTTATAAAACCAATCGTATTTGGAATAGGTGGTGCCATAAGATATAAAATGATACATAGGTTTGCCTGCCACGGTAGCACTTTGTACTGCACAACTTGCCTCGCCTGCTGCCATCCAAATGGCTCCCCAGTTGTAATATATTTTAAAGGTAAACTGTTCGCCTGTTTTAAATGTTTTGTTGGTTACCGAGCAATTGTTTTGAGCGGAAGCAGAAAGGTTAAGCAAAATCAAAAGAAAGAATATTGCTCGTTTCATGGGAGAGGAAGGTGGAAGAATGGTGTATTATACAATCCTTTTCAGCAAACGGAGTTTGTGTGTATAATCCTTTTTGTCGTTGTTAAATATTCCTTGATGATCAAATCCATCGATGCGAACTTTGCCCGAAGCATGAATGATTTTGTTGTGATTCATCACGATTCCAACATGCACTATTCGGCCTTCTTCGTTGTCGAAAAAAGCTAAATCTCCGGCTTCGGCTTCTTCCACAAAACTAAGTGTTTCGCCTTGTTCGGCTTGTTGATAGGCATCGCGAAAGAGTTTTATTCCATTTATCTTGTACACCATTTGGGTGAAACCCGAACAGTCGATGCCAAAGGAGGTGCGCCCTCCCCATAAATAAGGGGCATTGAGATACATCATGGCTGTTTCCAGAAATTCTTCTTTGGCCGAAGGCAAACTCGAATTAACAAACGAACCATCGTAACTAAATTCTTGCTTTTCTATTTTACAAATTCCTTCTTCGAAATTGGGTAAGGTGCTTCCTAACACAATGGGTAAGAGTTGTGACGACTGTGTATCGCTGATTACTTGCACCAACTCGGTAGTGCAAAACACATCTTGTGTTGACAATTGTTCGAAGGTGAAAGCACTGATGGTTTGAAATTGTTTTTTATCAATCCAACATTCGTAATCATCGTAAGCTATTTTTATCCTACACCAGTTGCCTAAGGTTTCGAGCACAGTGAAATGTTCCCCAAACAAAAGTTGAGTAACCATTTCGCTCCTGTCCGAAGCTTCCTTCCGACAAGGTACTATGCTCAAATTACAGATTCCGTACATAGGGTTTCAAGCAATGGTGCGAAGAACGATAGAGGCTTTGTGCATCACTTCGTACTTCGCACCTTATTAAATCTACACTAATTCGACCACCACAGCGCTGGCTCCACCACCACCATTACATATTCCGGCAGCGCCATACTTGGCTTTGTTTTGTTTCAATACATGCAACAAGGTAACCACGATACGTGCTCCCGAACATCCTAATGGATGACCAAGCGACACCGCTCCACCGTTTACGTTTACTCGGCTTGCATCTAATTTCATATTTCTCATGTTCACGATACCTACTGTCGAAAAGGCTTCATTCAATTCGTAATAGTTAATATCATTCATGGTCAATCCTGCTTTGGCAACTGCTTTTGGCACAGCAAGCGAAGGTGCTGTGGTAAACCACTCGGGTGCATGTGCAGCATCGGCATATCCTCTTAAGATGGCCAATGGTTTCAATCCAAGTTTTTCTGCTTTTTCTTTACTCATCAAAACTAATGCAGCTGCTCCATCATTCATGGTTGACGAATTAGCAGCCGTAGCCGAACCATCTTTGGTAAAGGCCGGTTTCAACTCAGGTATTTTATCAAATTTCACATTCTTGTATTCCTCGTCTTCTTTCATCAAGATAGGGTCGCCTTTGCGTTGAGGAATTTCTACAGGAACTATTTCTTCGTTGAACTTGCCAGCTGCCCAAGCTGCTTGCGAACGTTTGTACGATTCGATGGCAAAGGCATCTTGCTCTTCGCGCGATATGTTACATTCCTTAGCACATAAGTCGGAAGCATTGCCCATTGGGTAATTGTGATATACATCTATCAAACCATCTTTGGCAAGACCATCCACCATGGTTACATTGCCATATTTATTTCCCCATCTCATGTTTTCGGAATAAAATGGAACCTGACTCATGTTTTCCATACCGCCAGCTACCACCACATCGGCATCGCCACACATGATGCTTTGTGCTCCTAACATAATTGCTTTCATGCCCGATGCACACACTTTGTTCACCGTGGTACAAGCTACCGTGTTTGGCAAACCTGCAAACAAGGCTGCTTGGCGTGCTGGTGCTTGCCCTAAGTTGGCTTGCATTACACTTCCCATATACACTTGTTCCACTTCTTTGACATCCACACCTGCTTTGGCAAGGGCTCCTTTAATGGCTACTGCTCCAAGTTTAGTGGCCGAAATGCCTGTAAATGCTCCTCCAAAACTGCCTAGCGGTGTGCGTACTGCCGAAATAATATATACTTCTTTCATTTTTTTATTTGTTTATTATGGTTAATCGTTCTGTTATAAATCGGCTTCAAAATTAAGATTAATACCAATCGAAACTTAAATAATTAACTGATAATGGTTAGTTTTTGGTTGGGAAATTGAAACTCACCGCGAAGGCACAAAGGAACGAAGACAATTTCACTATTTAGCAGTAGGCAATTGGTCAATAGATTTACCGCAAAGACACAAAGGTGCGAAGGACTCCCTATTACCTAATCTCTTTTCGCTATTCACTAAAAATAAGATTTCTCACTGCGTTCGAAATGACAAGCCTCTGTTGGGGGACAAGGGAAAAAAGAAAGGCGGCACAGCCGCCTTTCTTTTTTCCCTCCATTAATAAATAAAGCCTGTCATCCTGAGCGCAGCGAGGGATCTGTTTATTAGTTGGTAGTTCTCCTCCATTCAAATGTTCAATTATTCAAATGTTCTATTATTCAATTATTCAAATGTTCAATTTTTCAATTGTTCAAACAAACGAACAGCTGAACAATCGAACAATAGAATATCGATGTGAATTCCTAAAACAAAAAAAAGGCCGACAGTGTTGTCGGACTTTTTTGTTTTAAAACCTTATAGCGGCTTAGCTGTTAAAGCATGACTATACGTAAGGTCGGTGGAAGTGCCCATAGCAAACGAAGAAAATTTATACTCCACATTGCTTTGCAAATCAGGTATGGTTCCATCGCGGTTACTTGCATAGTGATAATGGTCCCATTTGGCAGGGTTGGCCTCGGTGTTGGTAGCGAGGGTATACATCACTGCATAACGTAAGTTACTACCTTTTACATGCGAAATCATAAATTCCATACCACCAATAATAGGTACAAGAGTAATTTCCGATTGCTCCAATTTGCCTTGAGCTTCAGCATCTTTGGCAAGCGGGTAGCCTGTTTTTTTGAGTAAACCCAAATCGCCATTGCAAAAAGTATTGAGCCAATTGCCATTTTGAGTTACCATTTTCTGAACCTCGAGCCTTGCTTTGGCCACATCGGCTGTTTTGCCGTCATAGGTAGGCAACAAACGGGTATTGTTGAAAATCGTTACTGCCCCTCCAAATTTCAGGGGCGAAAGCGGGTCTAAAGGTCCCATCACCACAGGTAAACCCGTGAAGTGAGCTACATTAAGAGTTAATAAATTGTAAATGAGCATCACTGTGGTGTAAAAAACATCATCCGACTCATCACTGAAATTAGTGTTTAATTTAGGTGTTTTTGCCATTGTTTTTGATTTTTAAGGTTAATTATTACTTATTTTTTATTCACTTTTTGCATTTAACTGATTGATAAATAAGCTAAATTCAGGAGATGATGCCGAAATCGTTTAGGATGATGCCGAAAACGTATAGGATGATGCCGAAGTCGTTTTGGATGAATCCGAAATCATATTGTA
>CAIWDF010000079.1 GCA_903911435.1 uncultured Bacteroidota bacterium | reverse complement strand
TGTAGAGGAAACTACAATCACCAAATTGGGTAACAAATACAATCCTTCTTATTTATCTCCGGTTGTTGGAGTTATATCAAGGTACTTAGAGCTAAAAGGAATACAGTACATTATCCCAGCTTTCAAACAACTATTAGGGTCACATCCTGATGCACTTTTAATATTGGCTAATACTCAAGGAGCATTTAAAGAAGAAATAGAAAAACTACTTGAACAAATACCTAAACGAAACTATGTCGAAATACAATTTGAAGCCCACATTTTTGAATTATACAAATTGTTTGATATTTTTGTGCATGTACCTATCGCTAAGGAGATAGAAGCGTTTGGCCAAACCTATGTCGAATCATTAGCTTCGGGGGTTCCATCTATTTTTACACTTTCTGGAATCGCAAACGAGTTTGTTGTAAATAGAAACAATGCTATGGTGGTAAATTATAAGTCGTCCGAAGAAATTTACACCGCCATGAATGAATTACTAAGCGATAATAAGTTAGCTAGGCAATTAATTGATAACGGGCAAAAAGTTGTGAAGGAGAAGTTTGGGATAAGAGAAATGATAGTAACTTTGGAAAAATTATATGAATAAAAATATTTCTTTTTCAATAGTTATTCCTACCTATAACCGAGCGAGCTTTATAGTTAATACCATTAATTCTATTCTTACTCAAACCTATCAAAATTTCGAAATAATAATTGTTGATGACGGTAGCATTGACAACACTGAAGAAGTAGTAAAAACTATTATCAATGAAAAGATAAAGTATTACAAAATCAACAATTCAGAAAGAGGTGCTGCAAGAAATTATGGCACCTTGAAATCGACAGGTGATTATGTCACTTTTTTAGATTCTGATGATGAATTGCTTCCTCATTACTTTTCGAATGCTTGCGAGAGTATCACTAAATACAACAATCCACCGTTCCTGCATTTAGGATACGAAATCATTAATCCTGATTCTTCATTATTATTTCATGTGAATGATTTGAAGAATGATGAAATAGACTTTTTAGTAAAGGGAAACCTACTCAGTTGCATGGGTTGTTTTATGCGTACAGATATTAGCAGGAAATTTTTATTTAACGAAGACAGGGAATTAGCAGGTAGTGAAGATTGGGAATTGTGGTTTAGGGTGCTTTCTAATCTCGGTATTAAAACTGATAATAGAATAAGTGCTCGAATGCATAATCATTCGAACAGAAGTGTATACGCTGGTGCACAAGAAAAAAAACTAGTTCGCAGAATGGAGTTAGTGTTGAAATATGCTTTTACTGATGAAAAGGTAAAGGAGAATTTCGAAGCACATAAAAAGCGAATAATTGCCTATTCAACAAGCTATATTGCTTTACACCTTGCCTTGAATGGGGAAAACAAAAGGAGTTTCTTTTATGCCCTTCGTTTTATTAAAAATTACCCATTGGGTGTTTTCACCAAACGATTTCTTGCCGTTGGCAAACATATTTTCCTAAACAGTATAAGGCCATCAAATAAATTTGACAAAGTTAGTGCACAGGTTAGTACGAAAGCGGATACATTCCTTAACACATCTCCTACTAATGCCACCAATAATCATGTTGATAGCAATTCACTGTTGGTTAGTATCATCATTCCTTGTTATAATGCAGAGAAATTTATTGCCAATACTATCCATTCGGTATTGAATCAATCTCATCAAGATCTTGAACTACTGATTATCAATGATGGCTCCACTGACAATACTGAAGATGCAATAGCTGCTATTCAAGACAGCCGGATCTTCTTTTCTTCAAAAAAGAACACCGGTGTTTCGGATACTAGAAATAAAGGACTTGAGATTGCAAAAGGTGATTATGTATTATTCTTGGATGCTGACGATTTACTCTCACCAAATTTCCTCGAAAAACACGTAAGCTACTTGGAAGCTAATAGGAACTTTGGATTTTCGAGTTCGAAGGTAATGATGATTAATGAAGAAGGGAAGCTTATCTCTTCCAAGGCACTGAACGGAACATCTAACAACATTCTCGAAGATGTTTTGAGCTATAACACAGAAATTATTACCTCCCCTTCTAATTATCTTTTTCGAAAAAGTGTTTTAGAAAACCATAACATCAAATTTGACCCAGAACTTACGAGTAGTGCCGATCGTTTTTTTCTAATTGAATTATCTAAATATGCTTATGGAACCTTAATAGAAAACGATTGCAATCTGTTTTATCGAGTTCATGAAAAAAGCATGTCTAATATTGTGAATGAAAATCTAATTCATACCAGTGTTTTGTTTCAGAAAAAAGTGCTATTGATTAAGAGCATTCCGAATGAACTTAAATATAAATTTCTGTTCAGAACAAATTACATTTTTGCCGGATATTATTTTAAACTAAGGAAACTACTACCTTGTTTTATTTATTCAATTAAATCATTTTATAGCAGTCCGCTGCTGTTTACAAAAGAAGTATTTAAATCTAAAAAAACAACCTAATCATGTGTGGCATTTCTGGTTTTTATTCACCAACAAAAAAGTTCTCGGAAGCTGAATTACATTTAATGACAGATGCTATTGCTAGCCGTGGTCCTGATGCTTTTGGTTATTTTACTGATGATGTGGTGGGCCTTGGCCATCGCAGGTTGAGCATTATTGATTTATCAACCAATGCTAATCAACCGATGACTTCATCGGATGGAAGGTATGTGATGGTATATAATGGTGAGGTATATAATTTCAGGGAAATAGCTGCTGAGTTGCGCCAAAATTTCAGAACCGAATTTCGTACTTCGTCCGACACTGAAGTGTTGATTGAAGCGTATATCCATTATGGCGAGGACTTCGTGAAAAAACTGAACGGTATGTTTGCTTTTGCTATTTACGATAAACAAAAACAAGAACTCTTTGTATGCCGCGATAGGATAGGCATTAAGCCACTTTATTATTTTTGGGATGGTGAGAATTTTGCTTTTGCATCGGAGCTAAAGGCATTAAAAAAACTTGCCTTTATTCCAAAAGAAATCAATAGAAATGCGGTTTATCACTTTCTTCATCTAGGTTTTATTCCTTCTACTCAATCGATTTACAAATCCATCAAAAAGTTGGATGCTGGCAGATGGTTGAGGGTGTCGAACAAACACAAGGACAATCAACAGTATTGGTCTATCAACGACCATGTAACCGAAAACGTGATTACGAGCGAGAAACAAGCCATTGTAAAACTGAGTGATTTGTTGATGAGTTCGGTTCAATACCAAATCAAGAGCGATGTACCTTTTGGTGTGTTCTTGAGTGGTGGTATTGATTCGAGCCTTGTAACGGCCAATGCAGTAAACCTTGCGGGGGTTAAGGTGAATACGTTTTCAATTGGTTTCGAAGAAAACAAGTACAACGAATCGGCTTATGCCAAAGCCATTGCCATGTATCTGGGCACTAATCATCATGAGTTCATTGTTTCGTACAAAGATGCAATAGGGCTGATTGATACCATATTTGAAGCCTATAGCGAACCTTTTGCCGACTCATCGGCTATACCAACGATGCTGGTTTCGAAATTAGCTCGCGAGCATGTAACGGTTACCCTTTCGGGCGAAGGAGGTGACGAATTGTTTATGGGATACGGTGCCTATAAATGGGCGAATCGATTGAACTCAACATCAGTAAAATTGTTTCACAACCAAATTGCGAATGCGCTTGCGAATACAAAATATAAACGTCATTCGAACTATTTTGTATTGCCTCATAAAAATTTGCTGTATAGCCACATTTTGTCGCAAGAACAAAACAACTTTTCGTTACAGGAACTTGGAGATTTGTTGAGCAATGATTTCAGAAATGCTCCAGGAGCATTGAATACAGAGAAGTTGAATAATTTCGGAATAGAGATTAATCACTTAAAACGAAATTTGAGTGCGGATGAAAGGCAAGCCATTTTCGACCTTAACTTTTACCTACAGGACGACTTACTAACCAAGGTGGACCGAGCAAGTATGCATTTCTCATTAGAAACCAGAGTGCCTTATCTCGATCATCGCATCATCGAATTTGCCCTCAACCTATCGCCAAAACTGAAGATTAAGAATGGAACTAGCAAATATATTTTAAAAGAAATTCTTTATCAATACATCCCGAAGAAGTTTTTCGACCGCCCGAAACAAGGGTTTGCCATACCGCTCGAAAAATGGTTGAAAAACGAGCTATCGTTTTTGATTGACGAATATTTGTCGGAAGAAATGATAACCAAATACAATTTTGTTGATTACCAAAAGGTGAAACTATTGGTGAATGAGTTCAGAAACAACAATAAAAATTACTTGTACAACCGACTTTGGTTATTAATCGTGTTGCACAAATGGTTAAAAACAAATTGTTGATGCAAGGCTCTTCGTCTGCATCAGACCAATAGACTCAGGCTAAATCTATAGCTCGGCTTACCTTCTACCGAATGTTTTTTCTGCCTCTTCAATAGACATGTTATAGTATTTAGCGCAATCAGTAATGGTGGCGATTTGCTTCCTTGTTTTGTTGGCCAGCGTTTTTATTTCTTTAATAATTTGCTGAGCCCTTCGTTCCTCTTTATTCATCCAATACATGAGGTCGCGAACGGTTACTGTTACCCTGTTTTTGTCAGGATGAATTACTTCTTCTGAATAAGATTCTAGTTTTTTCATTTTAGAACAAATTTAAAAGTGATTAAATAAAATTAATTTTTGTTTGATTAATTTATAGATGCATTTTGGTGATAAAAGGTTGCTTCAACGGCAATATTATTAACATTTACCCCAATAAAACGAAACAAAACGAAATGAAACGAAACAAAACGAACCTATTTTGACGAATTTGCACTTGAAATGGACTTGGTAAATAAGTTTTGTATTACGTTTGTATCGTCATCCGATTTCATCAACTGAAAAAAGGATACAAAAAACAAGTTCTTTGATTCGCTTTACCGAAATTATCTTATCGAAAACAACAGATGTGAACAAAACCATTTCGAAAAGGATTTGCCCAAAAGTGTTTTTGAGTTCATTTAAATGAAAAAGGAGTTCATAAAGAAGGTAAAGGAGTTCAAAAAGAAGGCAAAGGAGTTCATTTAGCAAAAAAAGGAGTTCAAAAAGAAGGCAAAGGAGTTCATTTAGTAAAAAAAGGAGTTCAAAAAGAAGGCAAAGGAGTT
>CAIWDF010000078.1 GCA_903911435.1 uncultured Bacteroidota bacterium | reverse complement strand
TCATCAATATAATAAGAAACAATTTCATAATATGCAGAGGTATTTATTAATGTTGTATCGGTATTTAAATCATCTTTAAAATTTCCAATAATTAGAAACTTTTCTCCTCCGTGTGCTGTATAAGTGCCGCCTACCTGTGTCCAATTTAATGTGTCTGGTGGATTCATTATGGTATAAATTAACTGTGGATTGAGTGGTAAATTTGTTCCATAATTCACCTCATTTATAATAGTGTCGGAAAAATATACTCCAATAGTATGGTTCGCATATCTATTATTATTTGGTAAATTAATGAACATTTTAAAATTATAGCAAACATTGTTAATTAATGTTGAATCGAGTTGTATTTCTAAATATTCTCTATAATTCCACTGCAATTGATAAAAGCATGTTATGCCTGCAAATCCAGCTCCACTATGTGCATTTTGATAGCCAGCTGTTGCATTTGGTACGTTCACATTACTTGCGCTGCATTGATTGTAATAACTAGGCTTTCCAACAGTCGGATGAAACCATGATATACTTGAGTCAATCTGCCCTATTCCATTTGGGCAATGGTAATATTGTTCAAAGTCCCCGTTTGGGATTAAATTTTGTCCTGTAAAAATCTTACTAATTATTAAAAGGATAAAGGTGATTTTATTTGCATTCATTTTTTTAAAAGTATTTCTTTTTAAATCATTCTTGATTTTTATTAAACCAACCCCAACAAAAAAAGCCTTTGAGTTCATCACTCAAAGGCTTTCATTATTTTAAAATTTCAATTACTCCATCACTGCCTGTTCCGCTATTCATAGCTGTTTTAACACTTATTAGCAATTTTTCATAGCTATGAAAAACAAAAGCATTAATAGTATTTAAAACATCGTTCATATACGTAAATATTTAATTCATGCAACGGATGTAAACAAATTAATTCAATAAACAATATTTTATTTTTTAAACATAAAAAAAATCCCACCCTTTTAAGAGCAGGATTTTTAAACTCCTACCCCCTCTCCTTTGGAGAGGGGATTAAGGGGTGAGGTCATTATAACGAATCTATCACCACATCATAATGGTTCAACGTACCTCTTTTAATTTTCACATGCGCAGTGTACACAGTGTTCCCATTCCTCTTTCCCGTCAACACATCCTCACCACTCTTCACATGTTCTATTTCAGCATTACCCTTATAGTCTGTAGTCGCGCTTTTATTAGCCCTTGTCAAACTAAACTCTATTCCTTCCACAGGTTTTCCGGTACTTTTAGCAGTAGCATGTACCTCCACATTAGTATGATGTACATTTATAGCAGGTATCACCGTACTAGCCATCAACCTCGCAAAAAACTTAGGATTGCTCGTCTCATAATCCCTTGTCAACAATTTCAAGTTGTCAACATTAGTCATCACAGGCTTAAAACTATCCTTAAATTTTCTAGTCATATCAGGCGAAACAGCATGTACCGTATCGCTACTTCCTTGTATCAATTTAAAAGCATCAATCTTACTTTGCAAATTTGTCAACATAGCCGCAGTTATTGTGTTTGGTGTCAACAAAGCAATGTTTGTATTCATCAAATCGCGCGCTTCTTGTGCCAATTTCGCACATTGGCTATCCGAAGCATGCAAATAATCAGTCGGTTCAATATGCAATTGAGCCGCCAATGTTGCATTGCCTAAGTTAGTAAATTTCACATAAGCCTTACCAGAGTAATTGCTTGCCATAGCCGTCAACGCTATCTTAGCAGTCATCTTATCCGCGCTGTATCCGCTATTGTCCACATGTGCAGCCGTTGCCGCATCACTGTTTTTTTGAGCATTAATATTAAATAATGCCACCTCGTCAATGTAATCCTGATTGCCTGTATAAGCCGAGGCACTTGTCACCAATTCAGCCTTCACAGCTGCAATCATGGTCATTTTTGCTTGTTCTGTATTTGTCATTTTTTTTTGAGTATATTAGGTTAATATTTTTTTTTGCAATACAAAGTTCAAAAGTCTTAATTAATTAAAAAATGATTTTCGTCATACCCTTTCCCTCCTTATTGTCTTTTTCGTCCTTTCCGCCCTTCTTCTTTTTTTTCACCTCAAGCCTCCAACCCTCCCCCTCCTCACATTCAAGTTTTCCCTCTCGATGGTCACGTTTTCCCTCTCGATGGTCAAGTTTTGCCTCACGATGGTTAAGTTTTGCCTCTCGATGGTCAAGTTTTGCCTCTCGATGTTCAAGTTTTCCCTCACGATGGTCAAGTTTTCCCTCACGATGGTCAAGTTTTGCCTCACGATGGTTAAGTTTTGCCTCTCGATGTTCAAGTTATGCCTCACGATGGTCGCGTTTTGCCTCTCGATGGTCACGTTTTGCCTCTCGATTTGCCAAAATCCTATCCTAAACCATCCGTTTTATCTCTCAATACCCACAATATTAATACTATAACAAATTTCCCCCTCCCGTTTCCACACATATAATATAGTATAAAACCAAAAAAGCCCCTCTCGGGGCTTCCTTTTTCTCTCACTTTTCAATCCTTCTCCTATTCGTAAATTCAGGGCAGAAGTCCAGTGGACTTATGAGCCAGGTTGTGCGTG
>CAIWDF010000077.1 GCA_903911435.1 uncultured Bacteroidota bacterium | reverse complement strand
GTCACTGGTTCGAACCCAGTAGCTCCCACCACGTAAAAGAAAGCCTTTCTGGAAACTGACAGGCTGTCTTGTTTTAAGGATGAGTTGTTCCAAAATACTTATTTTCTCTCCATCCATTCCCTTTTTCTTCTTATTTTTACAAAGTAAAATGAAAAGTAATCAATGGTAATAAAAAGCCCCATCCTCTTTCTTCTCCTAATCGGTAGTTGTTGGATGAATACTTCCTTTAAAACCATAGATGCCGAATGGAAACTTAAGAAATTTGGTGATGGTGTCGCGGTTTATAATCGCGACCTTGATTATACCTCTATAAAGGAGTTGAAGGCAGTAACCCAAATTCATACTTCCATTTCAAGCATCATTGCCCTGCTTAATGACAGGGAAACATACCCAGAATGGGTTTACAGATGTGGCAAATCAATGCTTGTGAAAAAGATATCCGATTCGGAAGGTATTTACTACCAATCCGTATTAGCACCTTGGCCGGTTGATAATCGAGATTTTGTGGTGGATGTTAAAGTAGTACAAGATAGCAAAACCAAAGTGGTAACACAGTTTTCGAACAACCTACCTAATTTTTTTCCTCTTGTTTCCAATCATGTTCGCATTACTGAGTTCAAAGCCTCTTGGACCTTTACTCCATTAAAGAACGGCATGGTGAATTGCGAGTATGAATTGTTGGTCAATCCAGGTGGCAATGTTCCAGCATTTCTAGTGAACATGGCTGCTATCGATGGCCCATACGAAACAACTACGAATCTCCGTAATCGGGTAATGGATAAAAAATACCAAAAAGCTTCGTTCAGTTTTATTCATGAGACAAATTAAGCCAAGAGTTTACATTAAGTCAGCTAACTGATTTGACGCAAGTTTTTAATTGAAAAAATAAATTAGATTTGTGAACTTAAAAGAAGGTTGACAAACACGAATGTATGACAGAGAGAGATTCAAAATCTTTAACAAACGACTACGAAAGATTTATTGATGTTGAGAGAGCAATCGCCAGTAAGAACAAAAAAATTATACGATTCTTACCACGGTTTCTGTTGAATTATGTAAAAAAGATAGTACATCAAGAGGAATTGAATGATGCCATCAACAGAAATAAGCACCGAATAGCGTTTGATTTTGTGGATGCAGCCACCGAAGAATTCGGTGTCACCATTAAAATAATAGGAGGAGAGAATATTCCAAAAGAGGGAGGAATAATACTTGCAGCCAATCATCCCCTCGGAGGGCTTGATGGTATCGCTTTCATGTCTGCAGTAGGGCATTATCGAAGAGATATTAAATTTTTTGTCAATGATTTATTACTTCAACTTAAAAACTTTTCTCAGTTTTTTGTTCCTGTAAATAAACATGGCAAGAACACGTCCGACTATACCAAGAAATTTGAGGAAGTTTATGCTGCCGATGGTTGTATTCTCATCTTTCCAGCTGGCCTTGTGTCGCGCAGACAAAAGGGGAAAATAATTGAAGATTTGCCTTGGAAAAAAAGTTTTATCACCAAGGCTATTCAGTATCAAAAGACCATCGTCCCTGTCTTTATTGACGGAAGGAATTCAAATTTCTTTTATAATTTCGCCTATTGGCGGAAGAAAATTGGAATAAAGGCAAACATTGAGATGTTATATTTACCTGATGAAATGTATCGACAAAAAGGAAAAACACTTACTTTTACTTTCGGGAAGCCGATTAGTTGGGAAACGTTTACTAAAGATAAAACGGCAGACTTTTGGGCTAAGAAAGTAAGGGAAGAAGTTTATAGTTTAGGAAACAAGAAGAGTTAATACGAGAAAATGATGACCATGCAGAAAATAATTGAACCAATATCAAAAGATGTTTTGGAAGCCGAACTTTCGAATGAAAGATTTGTTCGAGATACAAATAATGGAGAGAACGAAATATACATCATCACTCATCACGATTCGCCAAATGTGATGAGCGAAATAGGGCGTTTGCGTGAGGTTACATTTCGTGCTTCAGGAGGGGGAACAGGCAATAGTATAGACATTGATGATTACGACACTGATGATAACGCTCCTTACAAACAACTAATTGTTTGGAGCCCTCAGGAGAAAGAAATTGTAGGAGGTTATCGATTCATAAAATGTGGCGAAGCGCCAATAGGAGCGGATGGTGTGGTGCAACTTGCAACAACCGATTATTTCAATTTTTCCGAAAAATTCATGAAGGAATACGTGCCCTATACCATCGAATTGGGACGTTCGTTTGTTCAACCAATATTTCAGCCTGCAATTGATAATAGAAAAGGTTTGTTTTCGTTGGATAATCTCTGGGATGGCTTAGGTGCTATTTTGGTTGATAATTCTGACATCAAGTATTTTTATGGAAAGGTAACAATGTACACTCATTTTAACAAGCATGCTCGAGATATGATATTGTCGTTTATGCAATATTATTTCCCCGACCATGATCGATTGGTTTACCCTAAAACTCCAGTTCCATTAAAAACGGATGTAACAGAGTTCCTGAAATCAATTATTGGTTTGGATTATAAAGATGGTCACAAGATTTTAAGTCAAAATGTAAGAGCCTTGGGCGAAAATGTGCCACCATTGGTAAACGCATATATGAATCTCTCATCCACTATGAAAATGTTTGGCACTGCTCCAAATACTCATTTTGGAGATGTAGAAGAAACGGGAATTATGGTTACCATTTCTGATATTTACGAATCGAAGAAAGAACGACACGTAAACACCTATCTAAGGAAGGATTAAATTCAAAATAGAAGGTTTCATTGAGTCGATTTAACTTTACTTCAATCCATATTTAAGGCAATTGATAGAAATGAACGAGTGTGGAACCATTGATATAAATCACCTCTTATCCTCTCTTTTTCATTACCTTTGCACTCCAAAATATTACAACATTAATCATTCATAAAATAAATACAAATGTCAAAAGGATTTTTTACCGTTCCACCTCCAGTGAACGAACCTATCAAGTCATATGTGCCTGGTAGTGCAGAAAGAAAAGAACTTCAAGCAATGCTTAAAGAATCACGTTCCAAGGAATTGGACATACCAATGTATATTGGGGGTAAGGAAGTTAGAAGCAACGAAAAGATTCGTCTTGCTCCACCTCATGATCACAAACATACCTTAGGTTACTTTCACAAAAGCAATAAAGAGCACGTGACTCAGGCCATTGATGCTGCATTGAGCGCTAAACTAAAATGGGAGTCACTTGGTTGGGAACAACGCGCAACTGTATTTTTAAAGGCAGCAGAATTAATTGCTGGACCATATCGTGCAAAGTTGAATGCAGCTACTATGCTTGGGCAAAGTAAAAATGCATTTCAAGCTGAAATTGATAGCGCGTGTGAAATAATTGATTTCCTTCGCTTCAATGTGATGTACATGAGTGAAATTTACAAACAACAACCTCCTGTAGCGGGCACAGGTTATGGTGTTTGGAATCGAGTAGAACAACGACCGTTAGAGGGATTTGTTTACGCACTCACACCATTTAACTTTACTGCAATTGCGGGTAATTTACCTACTTCTTGTGCAATGATGGGTAATGTTGTTGTTTGGAAACCTTCCAATACTCAAGTGTATGCTGCTAATGTGTTGATGGAAATATTCATGAAAGCGGGATTGCCAGCAGGAGTAATTAACTTGATTTATCCTTCAGGACCTGATGCAGCTGAGGTTATTTTCTCACATCCCGATTTTGCAGGTATTCATTTTACGGGGTCTACCGAAGTGTTTCAGAGTATATGGAAAACAATAGGAAACAATATAAGCAAGTTCAAAACCTATCCGCGAATTGTTGGTGAAACAGGAGGGAAGGATTTTGTAATTGCTCATGCATCAGCCGATGTTAAAGTGTTGACAACAGCATTGAGTCGTGGAGCATTCGAATATCAAGGTCAAAAATGTTCTGCCGCTTCTCGTGCATACATTCCAAATAATCTTTGGGACGAGGCAAAAGCATTGCTTCAAGCTGATTTAAAATCGATGAAGATGGGCCCTACAGAAGATTTTACCAATTTTATCAATGCCGTAATTGACGAAAAATCATTTGATAAACTTGCAAAGTACATTGATAATGCCAAAAAGGATTCAGCTTGTGAAATAGTTGCTGGTGGTAATTATGATAAATCGAAAGGTTATTTCATAGAACCAACAATTATTCGTGTCAACGATCCATATTATGTAACAATGTGCGAAGAGCTTTTTGGTCCAGTACTTACTGTTTATATTTATGATGCTGAAAAATATGAAGAAACCTTAAAGATAGTCGACAAAACCTCTATCTATGCATTAACAGGTGCTATTATTGCACAAGATAGATATGCGATTGAACAAGGAACCAAGGCGTTGAGAAATTCTTCGGGTAATTTTTATATCAATGACAAACCTACAGGAGCGGTTGTTGGGCAGCAACCATTTGGAGGTGCTCGTGCTTCTGGTACCAATGATAAAGCGGGCGCAATGATAAATTTACTGCGATGGGTTTCCCCTCGAACAGTTCGAGAGACGTTAGTTCCTCCTACTGATTATCGCTACCCATTTTTACAAGCAGATTAGAATAAATTTTCTTTTAAAAGGTCTCGAAATTTCGGGACTTTTTTTATTCCTTTTAACATGAATATTCAGTCTAAAGAAATCGGTGTTTGAATCGTTCATGTATTAAGTAAAGCACTATGACATCTTATTATTAAGCAAGAGTGGAGAATGTGATTCACATGAAAAACTTCTAAATATTATTAGTTTTATAACTTTCTAATTGTTCATACAATTAACGTTAAAATTCCGAATCCCAAAACGGTTCTTCAACATTTTTTTTATTTTTGTCACTGATACTAATATTAACTAACTAATTAATTTAAAAATGAAAAAAGTATTTTCTTTATTATTCATTGCAGGTGCACTTAGCATTGTTTCTTGTGGACCATCCGCTGAGGAAAAAGCTAAAATGGAAGCTGATGCAAAAGCTAAAATGGATTCATTATTTAATGCAGCAAGTAAAAGTGTTTCTTCTGCTATGGATTCAGCTAGTGCAGCTAAACCAGATTCTGTTGCTGGCGAGAAAAAATAAGCCAAAAACTAAAAACACTCTGACCTAGTCAGAGTGTTTTTTTTAAAGACAACATTATCTTTTTCTATTTAGCAGGAAGGTTGTCTTTTATTGTGAAGAAGAAAGTTGTTCCTTCATTCACAACCGATTCAATCCATATTTTACCTCCATGTCTTTCCACTATCTTCTTACAAATAGCTAACCCTATACCCGTTCCACTATACTTTTGTTTCGAATGCAATTGTTGGAAAATAACAAATATTTTCTCTGAGTATTCCTTTTGAATACCTATTCCATTATCCTTTACCGAGAAAAAGAATCCATCTTGTTGCTTTTCCCAGGATATTGTAATTTCAGGAGTTCTGTCGGCTCTAAATTTTAAAGCGTTTGATATTAAATTAAGGAATAATTGGCCAAGCAATACATGGTCTCCATATACAGCGGGTAATTCGTCTGTGATAATAATAGCATTCGTTTCAGCTATTCTATTTTCTAAATCTTGCAAGACGTCTCTTAATAACAGATCTAATTTAACAACCTCAAATGGTTTCACTCGATTGATTCTAGAATATTCGAGCAAACTACTGATTAGTTTTTTCATTCGATTGCTGCCATCTACTGCATATCCAATAAATTCGTTTGCATCTTGATCAAGTTTATCTTTGTATCTTTTAGACAACAGTTGCATATAGCTTGTCACCATTCTCAATGGTTCCTGTAAATCATGCGAAGCTACATAAGCAAATTGTTCTAATTCTGTGTTCGATCGTTTAAGTTCTTCTGTTTTCGACTTCAACTCCTCTTCCATTTTTATTCGTTGTGTAATATCATTAGATATGCCCAACAAGTATTTAGGTTTCCCATTTTCATCAAACAGTGGAATTTTCTTTGTCTCGAGTATTCTCACACCTTTGTGCTTTGTTTGGATGTGTTCTTCCGGTATTTCGAATAATTTTCCGCTTTTCACCACTTCCTTATCTTTCTGAGTGAAAAAGTCGGCTTGTTCTTTAGGAAAAAAGTCATAATCACTTTTTCCCATCAAATCATTCCTTGAATATCCAATCAAATCTTCTCCAGCTTTGTTAAACCTAACAAATTTGTATTGCTCAACATCTTTAATGAATAACATGTTTGGTATATTCTCAACCACCGAATTTAAAAATGATTGACTCTGCCTTATTTCTTCTTGTGCATTTTTCATTTCAGTAATGTCTCGAGCAAAAGCAATGAAAAGATATTTACCTTTTATGAAAGTCGGTGAAATGTTTAAAGAAATATAAAAGGTATTGCCTAAACGATTGATTACTTCTATCTCAATCGGCTTATTTAAAACATGTTTTTTGGGACCCACTAAAAACTCCTTAATTCGCTTGACATAATTTTCTCGATATTTCAGAGGTATAACAAATTCTTGAAATTGTTTTCCAATGATTTCTTCAGCACTCCATCCAAATATTTCTTCTGCAGTAGGATTCCACCTTTCAACGGTGCCTTCCAAATCCATTACCATCACTGCTTCAGGAGCATTGTCGAAAATGGTTTGAATTTGTTGTTCACTGTCTTGTAATAAGGTATTAAAAAGCTCTAACTCATTGGTGTGTTTCTTCTCAACTGAAATATAGAATTGAAGTTCCTCCCCCAATGTGTTTAATCCTGCTGCTATTGCATCTATTTCATCTGCTCTTTCCGAAACAACTGCTTGTTCAGAAAAATCAAGTACTGTATACTTTAATAAAACATTGAAAATATTGTCAATTCTTCGTTGATAATCTTCAACCTCTTTCAACGTTGTATTTAGTTTAACTTTTCGTTCTTCAGCAAGTATTTTCAACATTTGATGTGCAACATTGAGTTCTTGTGAAGATTTTTTTCTTTCGTTAATCGCAGCTCTCAGAATAAGAATAGTCACACTAATGATGGTAACGTAGATTTGAGAAGAAACGAAAGATATCGTAACTGGTTCATGTGCAAACGGGCCAAGGTTACGGACAGTCCCTAAAAAGGAAAGAACTGCGGATAATGCAATTGCGGTAACAACCTCTCTTTGTTCAAAGCTAAAGGCTGCCCAAAGGAGAATTGGAATTGTTAAATAAACCTTTCGAAATTGGGCTATCTGTGGTAACCATTCGAAAAAAATAAAACCATCAATTAACAATACGGATACATAAAGTAACACGAATGATGTGATGTATTTCTTATCTCGTTTAACAGAATATTTCCTTGACCAACCTAATAATAATGGTACGAGTAGAAATATACCGGACACTTCGCTTGTCCATGAAGAGAACCAAAGATTGTCGTGATTAACATTTGTTTGAATGTTTACTACATTCACAGTTATGGTCGTGATAGTGGCTGTAATAATACATATCAATAAGGTGATATAGGTAAATCGGAAAACGTCTTTAGTTTTTTCGAATGGGTTGTAATTGTTACATAATCTATTTATTAGGTGTGCTCCAATTAATCCCTGCAAGGTGTTGCCTATGCTGATAATCAGCGATGAGAAAATAACCGTTGACCACGTTAATGAAATGTCGGGTAAAAACAAAACAACATTGTAAAGAAATGAACCAATGAGTATTCCTGGCCAAATAAAATCTCCTAATAATAGAATAGCAGCTAACGCAATTCCTGATGCCGAGATGAGTGTAGTAACATTGTCGTTTTCTTCGGCAAGCCAAAATCCATCTTGCCCAACAAAGAAATACACCGATGCAATGACAAGGATGAGCCCAATTTTACTGAGTATAGAATATTGCGAAACCCGCTTTTTCATTCAAATTAAAAGTTGATATCGTTTAGTACTTATTAGTCTTCTTCATCTATAAAATCCAATAACCATTGTTTTGCCTCTTCTTCCTTGTCAAACATTTTAGTTGGATAGGGCTGTTTTTTAAGATTGAAAAACAGATTCGCCATCATTCTACCTAATGGATTTTGTGAAAGCAAAGCAACAGCTTTTGCTATTTTCGGAAATTCTCTGTTTACAAAATCCCTCGTTTCCCTGTCTGCTTTCGAAACATTCGAAAAGTCGATAAGCATACATACTTTTTTTCCCTCTAAATGTGCAATAATCTTTTCGCTTAATTCTTTCATTACAGGTAAGTCAACTTGCTTCCCGGAGATTGATTTCCCACACAAGATGCCATTTTCATCAAACCAGAAAAGGTGGTTTGGGAATTTTAGTAACTCAATGTTTTCAGGTGGTTCTATCATTAAATGGATGTGGTGTCTTTACAAATTAATTTTGTGAAGGGAGCTTTACTATTGTCAACCAAAAATCTTCTATCGATTTTACTACATTCATGAATTGAGAGAAATCCACAGGTTTGGTGATATAACAGTTCGCGTGGTTGTCGTACATTTTCAAGATGTCCGCTTGAGCATCCGAAGTGGTCAATACAATTACGGGAATACGCTTAAGTTTAGGCGTATTTTTTATTTCTTCTAACACTTCGCGCCCATCAATTTTAGGCAAATTTAAATCAAGCAGAACGAGGTCAGGTGTTTCGGCTGTTGTGTATTTTCCCCTTTTGTTCAAATAATCAAGTGCTTCCTCTCCATCCATCACCACATGCAAGATGTTTTTTATTTTCCCTTCCTTGAATACTTCTTGTGTGAGTCGAACATCTCCAGGATTATCTTCCACCAAAAGGATATTAATTGTTCTTAAATTTTCCATGCTTTTACTATTTACTTACAAAGTCTATTTTTCTAGCGAGTGAAGGTATAAACTTATTCGCTACAAACAAAAACTAGTAGCTCAAATATTTCAAAGGAGTATTGTTAATATCCTATATCCAAATCAAAGGCTTGACGGAATTTATTCAGGTCAGGATTTTTTTCTAGCAGTCTTTTGTATTTATCGGTTGAGGTGTACAAATTGGTTTTCTCTTCTGCTGCGGTCATCACCAAATTAAGTTGAATAGAATAGTTGTTCAGTTCTTTTCTCAGAAACCCCAGCAAGTTCATCTTGTCTTCGTTTATGGTTTCCTCTTGTGTCTTACTATTGATCGAGAATTCAATCATCGCATCGTCTTTCAATATTGGAATTTTACTAAGCATCGACACTCCGTAACTCGTCTTGCCTTTTGCTTTTAATTCATTTCCATATTTATTCCAACAAGCTTCAAGTGCTTGCTGGGTGAATGTTTCGGTGGGTTGATTCACCTTTGCAATGGTTTCACTGCTGCTAATTTCTTCTGCTTCTTTTACTTTGTTATTCCCAAGATGAATAGAAATAGAAGGCGAAGAAGTTTTTATGGTTGGCTTCTTTTGTACTGTATTTGTTGCTGGTTGAGGTGTACTTGCAACAGCTTCCTCTTTCTTTTCCGAAGGGTCTTTTAATTTTATTTCTGGTTCTTCTACCTTCCCCGAAATTGGTGTTGAAGGTGGAATTGCCACTGCATTTTTAGCCGGAGGCTTAATTATGTCATTTTTTTTTTCGGTATCAGTCCCTATGGAGTTGATAGAACAAAGTTGCATGATAGCTAACTCTACTTGCAGTCGCTGGTTCTTACTGCTTTTGTAATTGATATCGGTTCGATTGAGTATGGTCAATCCTTTGATCAAAAAAGCCAAGGAACATTTCCCCGATTGCTCTTTGTATTTCGCTTTTATGTTTCCGCCTACTTCGAGCAATTGTAAAGTTTCCGCATCTCTACTCACTAATAAATTTCTGAAATGGTCGCCAAGGCCTGCAGTAAAATTATGTCCATCAAATCCATTGTTCAATATTTCATTAAATATCAACAACGATTTCGAAATGTCTTCGGCTATGATGGCATCCGTCATCTGGAAATAATAATCGTAATCAAGAATATTCAAATTGTCGATTACTGCCTTGTAAGTAACATTGTTTCCTGCAAAACTAACAATCTGGTCGAAGATTGAGCAAGCATCGCGCAAGGCTCCATCCGCCTTTTGAGCGATGATGTGCAAAGCTTCTGCTTCAGCATTTATATTTTCACTCTTGGCTATGTATTCCAAGTGATGTGCAATATCTTCTATTTGAATTCTGTTGAAGTCGAATATCTGACAGCGCGAAAGTATAGTAGGTATTATCTTATGTTTCTCGGTAGTGGCCAATATAAAGATGGCATGTTTCGGTGGTTCTTCCAAGGTTTTCAGAAAAGCATTGAAAGCCGCCTGCGACAACATATGAACCTCATCAATTACATACACCTTATAAGCTCCAAGTTGCGGTGCATAGCGCACTTGGTCTATCAGGTTACGAATATCGTCCACCGAATTGTTCGATGCCGCATCCAATTCAAACACATTGTGCGATGCTCCACTATTGAACGAAACACACGACTCACATTGGTCGCAAGCTTCTGTGTTTTCTGTTCTATTAGTACAATTAATGGTTTTTGCCAATATCCTCGCACAGGTAGTTTTACCCACACCACGCGGACCACAAAACAAAAATGCTTGTGCCAAATGTCCTGTTTTTATGGCATTCTTTAGCGTATTGGTAATATGCGCTTGACCCACAACCGTGTTGAAGGTGGCAGGACGGTACTTACGAGCTGATACGATAAAATTATCCATAATCTATTGCCTTCACCTTTTACTTTATCTCATCGGTATTTTGGCAGGTCACAAATTTAGATATTAATAGATAAGTTCAAAGACTTGTTTATAATTAATTCTGAAAAACAATTTATAGTGCATTTAGTTTTTCTTTTTCCTTCTTTGGCAATCCTTTCACCACCAAATCGTACGAATTGCTTATCCATTCTTCCATCAGTTTATCAGTAGCCGAACCATCGGCTATCACCGTTATCCAATGTTTTTTATTCATATGATAGGCAGGTATCACACACGAAAAGTGTTCGCGCAAATCAATGGCTTGCTCAGGGTCGCATTTAATATTAAATTGGGCTGGATTATATTCCATGCCAGTGAGCAAAAACACCTTTCCCATTACTTTGTAAACCAACGTATCGGGGCCAAATGGCATGGTTTCTTCCACTCCTTTTTTCGAAAGACAATAATCACGTAATTCCTCTAAATTCATTTTGCACAAATAAGTCTCAAAAATAAAAAATTAAATGGCAACCCAATATTTTATAATTTTGACGGCTCGCATCAAAACACACAATGCACATTAATCTATTATAGAGATGAAAAATAAAATTCAGGAATTAGAAGCTAAAATTGCCGAAGCTCAATTGGGTGGAGGACAAAAGAGAATCGACTCTCAACATAAAAAAGGAAAACTTACCGCTCGTGAGCGTATTCATTTCCTCATGGACGAAGGAACGTTCGAAGAGATTGGCATGTTTGTTACGCATCGTTCTAACGAGTTTGGGTTAGAACGCGAAAAATATTTGGGCGATGGTGTCATCACCGGTTATGGCAATATCAACGGAAGAATGGTATATGTCTTCTCACAAGATTTCACAGTATTTGGTGGCTCTCTTTCCGAAACTCATGCCGAGAAGATTTGTAAAATCATGGACCTCGCCATGCAAAACGGTGCTCCTGTTATTGGCCTCAACGATAGTGGTGGTGCTCGTATTCAAGAGGGCGTTGTATCGCTTGGCGGATATGCCGACATCTTTTATCGCAACACATTAGCTTCTGGGGTAGTGCCTCAACTATCAGCCATCATGGGGCCTTGCGCTGGTGGAGCGGTTTATTCTCCTGCCATCACCGACTTTATCATGATGGTCGAAAACACTTCTTATATGTTTGTTACCGGCCCTAACGTGGTGAAAACCGTAACCCACGAAGAAGTTACTTCCGAAGAATTGGGTGGTGCTTCCACACATTCTACCAAATCAGGCGTTACTCATTTTTCTTGTGCCAACGAAATCGAATGCATCAACAACATCAAAGCTTTGCTCAGCTACATGCCTCAAAACTGCGAAGACGATGCACCTGCCATAGCTTACCAATCGAACGGAAACGAAAAACGTCCCGAACTCAACACCATCGTGCCTGCCAACCCCAACCAACCTTACGATATGCGCGAGGTCATCAATGGAGTTATCGACACCGATACCTTCCTCGAAGTACATAAAAACTTTGCCGAAAACATTGTCGTAGGCTTTGCTCGCTTGGCTGGCAAAAGCATTGGCATAGTGGCCAACCAACCTGCCTTCTTAGCCGGAGTATTAGACATCAATTCATCCACCAAAGCCGCCCGTTTTGTGCGCTTTTGCGATAGTTTCAATATTCCTTTATTAGTGTTCGAAGATGTTCCAGGCTTCCTTCCCGGCACCGACCAAGAGTGGCATGGCATCATCACCAACGGAGCCAAACTCCTCTACGCCTTTTGCGAAGCCACCGTCCCTCGCGTTACCGTCATCACCCGCAAAGCTTACGGAGGTGCTTACGATGTCATGAATAGCAAACACATCGGTGCCGACATGAACTATGCTTGGCCTTCAGCCGAAATAGCCGTGATGGGTGCCAAAGGTGCTGCCGAAATAATTTTCAAAAACGAAATAGCAGCTGCCTCCAACCCTGCCGAAAAACTGGCCGAGAAAGAAAAAGAATACATCCAACACTTTGCTAATCCCTATCGCGCTGCCGAAAGAGGATACGTGGACGAAATCATAAAACCCGAAGACACCCGCGAAAAACTCATCAAAGCATTCTCCATGTTGAAACAAAAAGTAGCGAAGCTCCCAAAAAAGAAACACGGAAACATACCACTATAACCAACCACCACACCACCCAGAGGAACAACCAAACTTGTTCCTCTTTTTTTTACCAACAACTAAATCTCATATCTCATATCTCACATCTCATATCTAATTAGGGCGTTTCCCTTTCTACCTTTTCAAACAAACCCTAAAGCGTCTTAGCTCTTAACACACGGCTATACGTTAGGTCGATGGAAGTGCCCATGGCAAACGATACAAATTTATATTCCGCTTCGCTTTCCAGTCCACGAATAGTACCTTGGCGGTGGGCCGCATAATGATAATTCCATTTAGCAGGATTTGTCTCGGGGTTGCTAGCAAGGGTATACATCACCCCGTATCTAAGGTGACTTCCTTGTACATGAGAAATCGTGAAACTCATTCCTTCCTTCACTGGCACCAAGCTAATTGCCGACTCCTCCAATTTGCCTTGTGCTTCATCCGCTTTGGCTAGCGGATACCCTGTTTTTTTGAGCAAAGCGGTGTCGCCTTGGCAAAAAGTATTCAACCAATTTCCATTTTTTGTTACCATCTTCTGTACATCTTCTCTAGCTTTCGCCACATCGGCTGTTTTACCTACATAGATAGGCATCAAGCGAGTATTGTTATATATAGTTATTGCCCCTCCAAATTTTAGATTTTCGAGTGGGTCTAAGTCTCCCATCTCCACCAACAAACCCGGAAAAAGGGCAGCATTAGCTTTTAATGAATTATATATAAGCATCACCATGGTGTAAAACACATCATCCGGCTCATTTGCAAAACTGGTGTTAATCTTTGCTTCTTTTCCCATTTTATTTGTACATTTTAAGGTTAATGTTGCACTGTTATTTATTCATTTTTAAGTGTTAATCCATTGAAAAACATTGTTTTTTTCGGAAGCATCACCCCCGATTGTTTCCACTTCTTTGGAAATGGTTTCCTCTTCTCTGGAAACGACTTCCACTTCTCTTGAAACGTTTTCCTCTTCTCTGGAAACGTTTTCCACTTCTTTGGAAATGGTTTCCTCTTCTTTGGAAATGGTTTCCTCTTCTTTGGAAACGGTTTCCACTTCTCTGGAAACGATTTCCACTTCTCTGGAAACGACTTCCACTTCTTTGGAAACGATTTCCATTTCTCTGGAAACGGTTTCCACTTCTTTGGAAGAAATTTCTGATTTACCCGAAACCGTTTAAGCATTTAATGGCTTAAAAAAGGAATTTACTTTTCCTCGTTTCGCTTTTTAGTTCATCAAAACTGTTAAAGAACTTTTTCGTTTCACAAAATTAAAAACAATTTTTTGTTTATACAAATCCATAAACTTTAAGGCTGAAAATCCTAGGGATATTCAGCCAATATTTTTTGCTTAAACTGAAATTAGATATTGAATAACTTACTGAGAAAAAGTGTAAGCGTTTTCGAAGGCATCTTAAAATTTCCCTCACTTGCCCAACACGAACTTAAAAAAGAAAAGAGAGAAAATGGATGTATATTTTGGGAAGGGAAAAAGGGGTTGGATTAGATTGGAAGCCGTTGGATAAATTAGGATTATAAATACATTATTTGGAGTTGAGATAGTTTTTTAATGATGATGACATTGAATAGTTTAGTATTTTTGGAGTTGAGTATATGGATAGGTTATCGGTAATTGTGCGAACCGTTAGCGCAAACCTTAACCGACAGAAAGTAACGGGTAAACAAAAACAAATGTGGCGACTACGCAAAAACTAAATGAAAAAATTTTACACAATTATTTTATTTATTGCAATTTCAATAAATGTAAGCGCGCAGAAAAGAATTACTCAAACACCTATTTCCGCCCATGTTGGTGTTCCGTAAAAGTTAGCAGAAACACTGCCTTTGTTGGTGTTTTTTCACCAACAAACGTATTGAATATAAAAAGTAAGATTTACCAATTTAACTTGTTGGTGAAAACACCAACAAGGGCAAAGGTCAATAAATCCATCCTTCATAGCTAATTGCTATTGGCTATTCTCTTCGCGTCTTTCTGCCTTAGCGGTAAAAAACCTCACATTTCCCCCTTCATCACCTCCCAAACCACATCTTGCTCAAAACCTCGCGAAGCAACAAACCTAGCTATTTTATAATTTCTAATATGTTCCTTTCCACCTTTTATTTCTTTCCCTTTTTTGGCAATCAGCTCGCGTATCGTTCGTAGGTAATCCCTATCATCTATCTGCTGCAGGGCTTTGCGTATGCAGTAATCCGAAATCTTTCGTTTCTTCAGCTCCAATTTAATTTTCACCCTTCCCCATTTTTTTATTCTGAACTTACCACCAGCAAAAGCAATCGCAAAACGTTCCTCGT
>CAIWDF010000076.1 GCA_903911435.1 uncultured Bacteroidota bacterium | reverse complement strand
TTCATTGTTCCTAATAATTGGCTATCATTAGAATTTACATCTGATTTTAGAAAGTATCTTTTGACAAATACTTTTAATATAAAAATTGTCAATATTTTGGATAAAATTTTTGAAACTGCAAATGTTGATACTTCAATTTTAATTTTTAGTAAAGCAGGAAAAGAAGAATTGGAGATTTTTGAAATGGTTGATTCAACCCTCAATCATATAAAGACGACAGTTAATAGTGAATATATAAATTCAATAAATTCAGTAATTAATTATGAATCTTCTGATATTATTGGAGAATTATGCAATAAAGTAAGCAATGTAAGTTTGAAATTATCTGATATTGCAAACATTAATAATGGGGTGCTTGCTTATGAAGTTGGTGCAGGCAATCCAAAACAAACGAAGGAAATTAGAAACGAGAGGGCTTATCATAGTAAATCAAAAGCTGATGAATCTTGGATAAAATATATTGATGGTGTTGATGTGAAAAGGTACTTTCTAGGATGGTCAGGACAATATATAAAGTATGGAAATAATTTAAGCAGACCAAGAAAAAGTGATTTGTTTTTTGGAGAACGAATTTTAGTAAGACAAATTCCTTCCGCTCCTCCATACTCCATTTTCGGTTCATATATTAACGAAAATACAATTAATGATAATAATAGTATGATTGTTACTATCACAAAATCTGAATTCAACATTAAGTATATTCTCTTATTACTAAATTCTAAATTAATTTCTTTTTGGTTTTTAAAAGTATTTGGAAAGATGCAAAGAAAATTATTTCCACAATTTAAAGTAAATGAATTATCAATTTTCCCAATTGCAAAAATTGAAATTGACCAACAACCATTTATTGAAAAAGCAGATTTAATGATTTCATTAAATAAAGAACTCCAAGAATTATCAGAAAAATTTCAAAGAACATTAGAACGTAATTATAAATTAACAGCAACATCCGACAAGCTACAACAATGGTATTTACTAACCTTTGCCGAGTTTATAAAAGAATTAGCAAAGAAGAAAATTAAACTTTCACTAAAAGAACAATCAGAATTAGAAGATTATTTTTTACCCGAAAGTAAAAAAGCATTAGAAATAAAAAACAAAATTGAAACCACAGATAAGTCAATAGATACAATGGTTTATAAACTCTATAACTTAACACCCGAAGAAATCGCCATCATTGAAAATAAAAAATAAGCCATCCACCATACCCCTTAGGGGTATCATGTTTGTAGCCCCAACCTTCAGGTTGGGGTAAGCAATTCCCCACCACCCCCCCTCCTCCTCGTTTGCAACGAGGACGCACGAGCAATGCGTTTGCAACGCATTAATTATTCACCCCTCTCTTGCGGAGAGGGGCCAGGGGATAGGTGTTTCTTTCAAAAAAAATATCCCCAAAATTCCTTGCATATTCCAAAAATTATTTATTTTTGTATCGCTATTAATAATTTATAATTAACAACTAAATCTTAAAGATATGCCACACACACCTACACCTAAGTACCCCTTTACACAACAAGAATTGTATTCAATTGCCGATACAATGTACGACAATCTCGAAAACCCAACAAACCTAGCAGCATTTCAAGCAAAAAAGCCGGGCAAATACACCCCCGCATTTATTGCACAGCTTCGAGCAAACAAAAAAGCAGCATTCACAATGCCCGATGACGACCAACGTAACTCAATCCACGAAACATTCAAAGTCGAACTCATAGGCCTAGCAGATACCTGCTGCAACCTATTTCAAGATTTGAAAGGTTACATCCACGATGGTTTCCCAAAAGACCAATGGAATATCAAATATGATGAGGCAGGAATGACCGTTTACGAATCCGCTTCACACAACAATTGGGAAAACGTAGTAGCACTCAATAAAAAAGTAAACGATTTTATTGGCGCAAATCCTGCACCCCTTGCTCACGGTTTTATGCCAGTTGCATTTCCAGCCGATTGCACAGCCGCCTCAACCGCTTTTGATTCAAAATATGCAGCATTCAAAACCTCACGCCAAACAGGCACAGGCACAGGTGCAAAAATCACAGCCGACAACATAGTTTACGCAGATTTACAAAACCTCCAAAACGATGGACACATAGTTTTCCGTACCGATGCCGAAGCACTTAAACAATTCATGATGTCTCATGTTAAAAACATCGTTAGCCCTCCAGGCAGCGCATCATTAGGAATTGATTTAATAGAACAAGGGTCAAACCTCCCAGTTGCGAATGCAATTATTATAATTCAGTCAGCTACCGGAATAGCAATCACCCTTACTTCAGACGCATCAGGAAAAGTCGATTTCCATAAAATCAACCCCGACACCTACAAAGTCAAAATCAAACCAGTCGGCAAACCCGAAATCAATATCGTAAAACAAGTAGACACAGGAGTAAACGCAAGACTAAAAGTAACAATTCCTGCCTAAATCATATAAATATCAATCATTTACCCATACATTTACATCAAACTCCCCCTCTTTTTGGGGGAGTTTGGCGTTATAATGGGTACAGTACAACGGTATCATGGGGTCAGTACAAGGCATCGTGGGGTCAGTACAACGGCATCGTGGGGTCAGTACAACGGTATCGTGGGGTCAGTACAACGGTATCGTGGGGTCAGTACAACGGTATCGTGGGGTCAGTACAAGGCATCGTGGGTTCAGTACAAAGGCATCATGGGTTCAGTACAAAGGCATCATGGGGTCAGTACAAAGGCATCATGGGGTCAGTATAGAGGAATAATGGGGTCAGTACAACGGTATCGTGGGGTCAGTAC
>CAIWDF010000075.1 GCA_903911435.1 uncultured Bacteroidota bacterium | reverse complement strand
TATTTCAATTCTTGTAACAGCACTAATATTGCTCCTATTGCTTCTGGGTTGAATAATTGTGATACCATTAAAGTATGTGGCGTTGGTGATACCTTAATTTTAAATGGATATTTTCTTGCTCCAGAGGTGGGACAAAACACAACAGTATCTGTGAATTTGAACGGTATGTCGGGAGCAACGGTTATTAGCAACACTACGGGTAATTCGGCAAATGCGATTGTTCAGATTATTGCAAGCCCAGGAAATGCAGGTGACCAAACCATCACGTTTACTGCCACCGACAATGGTAGCCCTGCAGGAGTTACTGTTATCAACGCTCATTTATTTATTGACACCACAGGACTTTCAGCTTTTAATCCGCACATTACAGGTAATCTTGAATTTTGCCAAGGTAGCACAACAACACTTAGTGTGAGTCCGACCACTTATGACAGTTATGTTTGGAGTACTGGTTCGTTGAACACTTCCATCACTGTGGATACTTCGGGTATTTATTGGGTGACCTCAACATTAAATAATTGTCAGAAATCGTCATTGGTTAATGTGGTGGAGCATTTATCGCCTACACCGGTTATTGATGGATATCCGTTTACTTGTTCGACCACAGGTACTAGTACTACCAATTTATACTCTGATTCATTGATTTACGATTCGTATACATGGTCGAGTGGAAGTATTAATGATTCGATACAAGCAGGAAACGGTGTGTACACTCTTACAGTGACTGACCAATATGGATGTACCGCTACATCGGCACCAGTAACTGTTACAGGGCCATTGCCTCCGGTGATTACTGGTACAACCGCTGTATGTAACGGACAATTGGCCCAATTGACTACTACGTTTGCTTATGTTTCGTACGATTGGTCGAATGGGGCAACGGTGAGTACAAATGATACTGCCATGGTACCTGCAAGTCCACCAAGTTATACGGTAACTGTGGTTGACCAAAATGGATGTGTGTTGACCTCGGCACCATTTACGGTGAATAATTTCAACTTTGCTATTTCGGTAACAGGTATACAGCCATTTTGTGCTGGACAAAGCATCAATGTGACGGCTGGTACTAATAATGCTACTCAAGTACCTAGTTATTTGTGGTCGAATAGTGCTACTACAAGTGCTATCAACTTAACTTCTGGTGGTACGTATACTGTTACGTTGACATATCCTAATGGTTGTACTTCGGATACTACAGTGACCGTGGCTCCACCTAATCCATTGCCAACACCAACGGTTACTGGACCTCTATTTACTTGTGGAACAACACCTACTACACTAACGGTAAGTCCTATTACGGCTGGTTCTACTTATGTGTGGGCAGGAACTAGCAGTACCAATAGTTCGATATCGGTATTAAGTGGTAATTACTCCTTAACCGAAACAAACGCGAATGGATGTGTTGGTAATTCTTCGGTTTATCAGGTTACGAATCAAAATCCATTAGTTACGATTCAGAATAATGCTCCGTTTTGTCCGGGATCAAGCATTAACTTGACTGCTAATCCAACGATACCGAGTGGTGTAAATTATTTGTGGTCGAATACGGAAACTACACAAAGTACTACTGTGAATAGTTCGGGTGTATATTCGGTGACGGTGAGTTATTCGAATGGATGCTCGACTGCTGATACGGTGACGGTGTCTCAATTTAGTACGCCTGTGGCTAACTTTACAGAATCGCCATTAGGAACTTGTGGTGCTAATGTGCCTGTTGTGTTTCAAGATTTATCGACTGTGGCTGGTGCTAGTATTACTGCTTGGGTTTGGAATTTTGGAGATACTACAGGTGTGTATCAAATGGGAGCTAATCCGACACATACTTATGCTGTGAATGGTACTTATCCGGTGACATTGGCTGTACAAAGCAGCAATGGTTGTTGGGATACTTTAAGAATGGTGTATGAGGTGATTTCGGATTTGGAATATCCAAATGTGTTTACACCGAATGATCCGGGTGTGAAGGGTGTGAATCAGTATTTATATTTCAAGAATTTGGAGTATTTCCCTAATACAGAATTGACGGTGTATAACCGTTGGGGTATTAAGGTTTATAACAGCAAGGACTACCACAATGATTGGAATGGAGGAAAAGAGCATGATGGTACTTATTATTATGTATTGAGTGGTCCGAAGATGAAGGAACCTAAATATGGTTTTGTGGAGATAATAAGATAAAGAGCATTTTGCGAGATTAGAATAGTAAAGAAGCCCCGAAAGGGGCTTTTTTAGTTTTAAGTCGGGATGTTACCGCAAAGGCAGAAAGACGGAAAGAAAAAAGTTAAAAGTTAGAAAGCTAAAAATTGGATTTGGGGGGTTTGGGGCTTAAAAAAGTGATGTTTTTAGAGATGTTTTTGGATTAGGATTGTGGATGATTTTAGGCGAAATTTAAAGGGGGTGAAAATGGGGGTGAAAAATGGGGTTTTTCGATGAAACGCGGAAATATGATAACAAGATTTGAAAATAGACCTCTCACTGAGTTTGCGATAGCGTTCGGAAAAGTTGGGATGGCGTTCGGAAAAGTTGAGATGCCGTTCGGAGAAGTTGAGATGGCGTACGGAAAGTTG
>CAIWDF010000074.1 GCA_903911435.1 uncultured Bacteroidota bacterium | reverse complement strand
TTAAAGCTGTTTTTACAAGACATCATACCAATTATAAATTAATAATAGCTCCTATTTATGATCAAATAGAAATGGATAAAGAACAATTGGATTTATTAAATGAAGTGTTTGGAGCTGCTACTATTTATAATTATTCGGGAGTGAATAAATTTACTATTCCGATTGGCAATTATTATGAAACAAGCCATTTTAGACCAAGAGTAGCTAGTGAAATATTGAAAGAAGTGTATGAAAGAAATCGGATGGAGTAAATACAGAAGAGGACTATTAGTTATTTTGGATAGTAAGAAATAGATTATATTTGTAAAAGTTTTTCGTTCAATAAATATTAATTAAGAAAATAAGAGATGACAGCAACAGCCGTAAAAAAACAATTGGCCACTTACCTGCCTTTGCTTAATTTAAAGCAACAAACATTATTGCTTGATGTGGTAAAAAGTATTCTAAACGTAGATGAAACTGAAACCAGGCTTGGCATAAAGAAGTATAACAAAGAACTGAAAGATGCTGAAATACGTATTTCTAAAGGGAAATTTGTGAGTCACGAACAGGTAGAAAAAGAATTGTTGAAATGACAAAGAGGAAATTGTATCCTGTAATATGGGATACAAAGGCGTTTGATGATTTAAAGGAGATACTTTCTTATCTAACCAAAAGAAGCGAACAAGCACCTAAATTAATAAAGCAGGGTATTAAAAAGTCCATTGATATTATAAAAGTAAATCCGTTTGTGTTTGAGCTTGATGAATTAAAAACAAACAATGATGAATCTTACAGAGCTTTTATAGTTTATAGTTATCGAATCTCTTATCGCTTTATTGAAAACAAAATTTTAATTTTACGAATAAGACATACTAGCAGAAATCCGTTGGAACATTAACTAAAAAGTGCTATTAAAAAAAAGAGGTTGTCTCGCTATTAAGACAACCTCTTTTTTAAAATTGTATTACCAACCTTTACCAAATCTTGACTCTTACGCTGTCTTCACGATACATTTTATCGCCTTGCTTTATATCAAAAGCTTTATAAAACTCTTCAACATTAGATAAGGGTCCGATAACGCGGAATGGGGCAGGAGCATGCTCGTTGCTCATGATTTGTTTGGCTAGTGATGCATCTGTCATATTTACCATCCACGCGTAAGCATAAGCAAGGAAATAGCGTTGTGATGGTGTATAACCATAAACAAGTTCGGTGCTTTGACCTTGTGTTGTTTTTTTGAATGCTTCGTAACCCATAATAACACCACCAAGATCGGCAATGTTTTCGCCTTGCGAATTAGCGCCTTTCAAATGAAGACTATCAAGTACTACATAATTGTCGAACTGACGTACGATGCGTTTTGTTTTTGCAACAAACTTCTCTCTATCTTCTTTTGTCCACCAATCACGTAGGTTTCCGTTCTCATCATACAAGCTTCCTTGGTCGTCAAAACCATGAGTGATTTCGTGACCGAATGTGGAACCACCGATGATACCGTATAAAATGGCATCATCAGGCATACGACCTTCGAATCCTGGAACGATGATGTTACAAGCTGGTACCACTATTTCGTTGTTAGCTGGGTCGTAATATGCATTATAGGTTTGTGGTTGCATGTCCCATTCGGTGCGGTCGACAGGTTTACCATATTTATTAAGCATAAAATTGTAATACCAGTTTTGAACATTCATAACGTTTTTGCAATAACTATCGCGAGAGATTTGAAGTGCAGATAAATCTTTCCATTTATCAGGATAACCCACTTTCATATTGATTTTATTAAGTTTGCTCAATGCTTTTTCTTTGGTAGCAGCACTCATCCAATCAAGTGCTTTGATGTGTTCGGCATATACCGAACGTATATTGTTTCCTATCTCTAAAAGTTTTTCCTTTGTTCCTTTAGGGCAATATTCATCCACATACACTTGTCCAACTATATCGCCAAGCGAATGGTCGGTGGCTGATACAATACGTTTCCAACGTGGTTTTTGTTCTTTTACACCACTCAACACTGTAGAATAAAAATGAAAATCTTCTTTCTCTATCTCCTTACTTAATTCGGATGCATAACGATTCACTAAACTCCATTTTAGAAATAATTTCCAGTCATCAATGGATGTCTTTTTAAGATTTGTTTCCAAGGAAGTATAAAACTCAGGTTGACCAACCACAATAGAATCAACAGAAGTTAACCCTAACATTTTTAGTGTTTCTTCCCATTTTATTGAAGGTGTAAGTTTATTAACTTGTGCCACCGACATCTTGTTATAGTTCTTATATGGATCGCGTAAATCTTCCATCTTTCTGCAGCTCTTTGCTATCTTAGTTTCTAGTTTCATGATGTTGTCGGCCGATTTGGTAGCCGATTTTTCATCTTGACCAAGCAATTGAAACATTGCTTTCATGTGTTTTAAATATTCGGCACGTATAGAAATGGTAAGCGCATCGGTATTGAAATAATAATCGCGCTCAGGCAAACCTAAACGTACTTGATATAGATTAACCACATATTGCGAACTTTTCTTATCATCCTTATTCACCGAAAAATTATACAAGGTAGTTACACCTATTGTTTCTAAATGAGCCGTGGTGGTTAATAATTCGTTCGTGTTTTTTATAGCATCTATTTTAGCGAACTCTTCATTAAGCGGAGTATAACCAGCTTTATCAATAGCTACTGTATCCATTCCACTAAAATAGAAATCGCCAATCTTTTGCTTATTACTTCCATTTGTAGCTTTTGTATCAGCTGCTGACGATTCGCAAATCTTTCGAATATTATCGTTCAATGTATCTTGTATGGTTTTCCAAAGTCCGTTATTGCTTTCCGAAGCTGGTATTGGATGTTTCTTGAACCATGTATTATTGGCATACTTAAAAAAATCTTCTTTCGGAGAGATGGAAGAATCAATATGTTCGCTGATAGGGTCGTTAGCTGCTAATGCTTTGTCTTTTTTTTGTTCAGTTGGCGAACATGCAAACAAAACAACCGATAGTGATGTGGTGAGAATAATTACTTTTTTCATACATTTATTTTTTTGTTAATTCTTTAAATACGTCTTCTAATTTTTGTTCTTCTTTGTTGAGAGTAAGCACAGCCATTTCATTTTTCACAGCAAACTGAAAGATGTCAGTACGAATATCTTTATCCGTATTCGCTTCTATATGCCATACATTTCCTTTACTATTCACAGCTTGAACAACTCCTTGAATAGATTTTAATTCAGCTTCCGAAGTTTGTTTATCAAATTCAATAGTGATTACCTGTTTGTTTTGCGATTGATAATTTTGTAAAACTGAAGTAATGTCATTAGCCACTATTTTTCCATTATTCACAATGATAACCCTATCACAAACGGCTTCTACCTCTTGCATAATATGGGTAGATAGCATTACTGTTTTTTGCTTACCTATTTCCTTTATTAAATTTCTAATTTCAGTCAATTGATTTGGATCTAACCCTGTTGTAGGTTCATCCAATATCAACACCTTAGGGTCGTGTATCAGCGCTTGTGCAAGGCCAACTCGTTGTCTATATCCTTTCGATAGTGCTCCAATCTTTTTTTTCTGCTCCACCTGCAAACCAGTCATTTCAATCATTTCGGCTATTCGCTGTTTCACATTTTTAAGATGATGCAAACCCGCAATAAATTCCAAATATTCTTTGATATACATTTCGGTATACAACGGATTATGCTCTGGTAAATAACCTACATTCTTTCGCACTTCTAAACTTTCTTCCACAATATCAAATCCACACACCGAAGCAGTACCTGAACTCTGCGGAATAAAACAAGTAAGTATTTTCATCATCGTTGATTTTCCAGCACCGTTTGGTCCTAAAAAACCTACTATTTCACCCGAATTCACCTCAAACGAAACATCATCCAGTGCTAACTGTTTTCCGTATAATTTGCTTATTGAATTTACCTTTATCGACACTTTTTAAAAATTAGAAAATGAATAACTTTTTTGTTGAATACACTTCACTTGCAATTGTTATGGCAAAACTAAATTTTTTTGCGCTACCCATACCTCAAAATATGTTAAACGGTAAAATACGCTGAGCAATTCTTTTTGTATCCTCAACAAAAGTAGAGATTTTAGTTCATTAAAATTTTTTAAAAACTTTTTACACCAACTATAACAATATATCT
>CAIWDF010000073.1 GCA_903911435.1 uncultured Bacteroidota bacterium | reverse complement strand
GTCATATGGCTTACCAGCCACGTCGGCGTAGACTTGTTCAATCGCCAAGCCAGTCTCGCGGAACTCCTTGCTTAGACTCTCAACAGAGAAATACTGAAGCCAGTTATAGACACTTTGTGTCTTTGTGCGTCCTACAATGGTATATTTATCAAGAGTCACCTTCTCTTCTTCATATTTGAACGTATTTTGTACCCATCTTAATCAATAACTTTTAATTTTGCTAAATCTAAAAACTCAAATTATGAAAAAACTTACAATTCTTTGTTGTTCATTATTATCTATGCAAACAACTAAGGCGCAAGGTCCGGAAGTTACTTCGTGGATCCAAAACACAACAGCAACCAACCCTTCTTATCCATCTCTGATATCCAATTGTCAGTTGGTTCAGTATTCGGCAACACAAGTCTATGTTAGTTGTACTTGCATTCCTGGTTATAGCATAGGTCCATGGACAGGAAATCCGAACACTCCTGCTAACCAGAATTTCGTTTTTAAAATTACCCGTAACCCGGTTCAGAATACAGGTACAGCTACTGTTGTTGGTTTAGGACACATAGGCGTTTGGAAAAACGGGGTGTCTATATTTAATGTATCCGATGCCGCGTCTTATAACAATGCAGGTGTTTGGTTTCGTAATGCATATTTCTGGGAAGGTCCCGGTTTTGATGCTTGCCTTGGACATCCTCAACAGCAGGGAGAATACCATCATCATGTAAGTCCTACTTGTTTATACGACCAATCAGACAGCACCCATCATTCACCTCTTATCGGTTATGCTTTTGACGGGTTCCCGGTGTATGGTGCTTATGGTCACTCAAACCCAACCGATACAACAAGTCCAATTATTAGAATAAAATCAAGTTATGTTGTTTCTACTAATACCACTCGTGTTAACGGACCTGCAGTGAATTCAACTTATCCGGAAGGTTGCTTTATCCAGGACTTTGCGTATGTAGCAGGGAGTGGTGATTTGGATGACCGCAACGGAAGATTTTGTTATACGCGTGAATACCCTACTGGAACTTATGCCTATTTTGTAACCATTGATAATAACCTGAATCCTGTTTTCCCATACACTTTTTATGGAACATATTATGGTGTTGTGCAAACTGGCAATACAGGCCCCGGTGGAGGTCATGTTACAATAAGTGAAACAACTACTGTTTATAGCCCTGTGGCAACAGGCCTTAATGAATCCAATAATGATATTAAATTCGAATTCATGCCTAACCCTGTACAGGACTATGAATATATTTATTTCTCACCCGAAAGTAAAAACAATATTAAAGGAAGCCTTTATGACGCCAAAGGACAACTTGTGCAGACTATCGAGAATATGCAACCTAGTATATCATACACTTTAGATATGACAAAATACAGCGAAGGAATGTATTTCCTTCATTTGGAATCAGGAGATAAAAAAGTGATTCAGAAAATTATTAAAACAAAATAATACATTTGTGTTGAAATAATTTATTCTCTTGAAAAAAGTCATTCTTATTTATACATGCATGGCAACTCTATGGGTTGCCATGTCTTTTACTACTAAGAGCTATAGCAAGCTAGCAGGTAAGGGGAAACTTGTAATCCATTTCAGAAATTATGTGGATGATAAAGAAATGAAACTTGATTCCAATATATACACTAATGATGCAGGACAGCCATTTTCGGTAACTAATTTTAAATATTATGTAGGAAATTTTCATTTAAGAAAATCAGATGGAAAAGAATTTGTTTCGAATGAATACTTTTTGATTAAGGAAGATGATGAATCTTCCAAACAAATCATGCTAGAAAACATTCCCGAAGGAGAATATGTTTCCTGTAGTTTTATATTGGGTGTTGACAGTATTCATAATTGCAGCGGTGCTCAATCAGGAGCACTAGACCCCGCTAATGGGATGTTCTGGGCATGGAATACAGGTTATATATTTATGAAGTTGGAAGGGAAATCATCTGCATCCAATGCTCCGGGGCATATTTTCGAGTTTCACATTGGTGGTTATAAATCACCGGCAAATTGTATTCGCACCATTTCTTTAAACAAACATATAACTATTGTAAATAAAAAAACAACCTCTGTTAAATTAAAAACAGATGCAGCAGAAGTAATGAAAACTCCCACAACTATTGACTTGTCCAAGCATTCATCTGTTACTGATTTTCATAATGCAACTGACATAGCCGATAATTATTCAGATATGTTTAGTTTTATTTCTTCTCCTACCAAGTATTAAAAGGTATTCAGAATGAAAAGTAAATCTATTTTTATCCTACTGTTTTTATTCTTAAGTATAATTATTTTCAATAGTTTCATACAGGACAATCCTTATTTTAAAATAACAAAGGAAGAGGTTGAATTAAAGATTCCCAAAGGATTTCCTAAACCTATTTACGATTTCAATAAAAACAAACTCACTCCTGAAGGATTTGTTTTAGGACGGAAATTATTTTACGACCCTATTCTTTCCAAAGACAGTTCCACCTCCTGTTCGTCCTGCCATCAGCGCATAGCTGCATTTGCACACATAGACCATCCCTTGAGTCATGGAATAAACGGTATGATAGGAAAGCGAAATGTGATGTCGCTTCAAAACTTAATCTGGAGAGATGCGTTTATGTGGGATGGGGGAGTGAACAATCTGGAAGTGCAGCCCATTAATCCGATAACTAACCCAATCGAGATGGATGAAATATTATCGAATGTGGTTGTGAAATTAAAACACAACAAAGAGTATGTGGAAGCATTTTACTCAGCGTTTCATGATAACACCATTAATTCAGAACGGATTTTAAAATCACTTGCTCAGTTTACAGGGCTGATGATTTCTTCTGATTCTCGTCTGGACAGATATAAAGAAGGCAAGGAAACTTTCACAGTAACAGAATTGAATGGATTAAAATTATTCCAGACCAAATGCGCCAACTGCCATGCCGGAGCATTGTTAACTGATAACAGCTATCGCAACAACGGATTAAAAGCTGATACTGCCCTCAGAGATAAGGGAAGAGCAATCATTACAGGGAAGGATGAAGACAATAATAAATTTAAAGTTCCGACTTTGCGAAACATCGAAATGACTTATCCTTATATGCACGATGGGCGATTCAGAAACTTGCAGCAGGTAATTAATCATTATGCCGACCCGAAAAATTTCGATAAAGGATATGATTTATCTTTAAACAAAATTGGAGTATTAACTGAAAAAGAAAAAGGGGAACTAATTGCTTTCCTGAAAACACTCACAGACAAAGTCTTTCTTTATGATAGAAGATTTGCTGATCCTAATATAAGATAATTAGTTATACTAATCACTGTGTCCCTTGATGTCCTTGACATTATCGATTTTTAATTGTTCTTCCGTTTTAAGGAATTGTTTCAACGAGTCGGAAATATCTTTTTCATTAAACTTTATCAAATCTGGTTTACCAGCATTCACCCATGCTGTGTACCACATACTTCCCACCGTAATTATTGCTCCTCTCATTCTTCGTTCGACCATGCCGTTTAACATTATGTTATACTCATTGGTATATTCGTAAGAATAAACTTTTATCATGGTTTGTCCTCTGTTTTCAAAACTATATTTTTTGTCAGGAGAATATCTTGCATTTAGTTCCGATTCTAATCTTAATACTGAATCAAGAGCAGCATTACTTGCTTTTACAGAACTCCACGCTTTTTCAATGGGCTTGTCAATATATTTCGCCTTTCCGACCCAATAATCATAGCCCTCCGATTTAAGTTCAGGTATACGCGACTCCCAAAATCCATGAATCCCTCTTTGATTAGTAAATTGCCCATTATAGTTAGAGGTGGTATGTAAAGGAACGTGAGAATCTGCAATGTAATGTCCAATATCAGCAGAATAATGGAGGATTAAATCAAGATTTTCCTGACGAAATGCTTCTGTCAATCTGTTCATCATTTTCTCAATGTACCAAGGAACAATTCCATGAGCCTTCAAAGTATCCTCAGTATATTTTTTTATTGCTGCATTCCACTTATGTGGTATAGAATCGAAGGCATACTTTCCGTATCTATCCATATCAATATAGTGACGACTAGCCTCATCGGGATTCACATACCTTCTTTTATCCGGATCAACAGCATGCTCTGTAATGTAATCAAGATGTTGCTTATAAAATCCAATCATACCTTCTGGCAAAGTAAAAACAGCCATTCTATTGATTTTCTTGTGAGCATAAAACCCCCAAGAGTAGGCTGGCTCATCTGTTTTACAAATGAGTAGAAAAAAAAGAAGTACAATAGTTGAAACGCCAATTTTTTTCATAGCCAATGTCAAGTTGTAAGTTTCAATAAATACTTCCCTTCAAGGACTGGTATAATATCTGTTTTGTCTAGCGACAAACAATATTTAATATCATGCTTCAATCCTAATGCAGCCAAGCGTTCGGCATGAGATGATTTTCTTAAAAACTTATACGGATTGGTTTCTGCCTGCTGATAAAGAAACGACACCGACAATGCCGCATCACCATATTTAAAATTTGGATTTTTAAGAAGTCGTTGAGCTACTGCTCCGGCAAACAAAGTATCTTCGAGGTTGAACTTATTTTTCCAGCCGGAACATAACAGCAGTACATTTTTGTTTTGTGTATTCAGCCAGTTACACAAGGCAGTAATATTAGTAAACGAACCGATAACCACTCGCGAAGCCTTGCGGGCAGCTTCTATCGCTTGTGTTCCGTTAGTGGTAGAAATAACCACTGTCTTTCCTTTTATCTTTTCCGACATATAACTGTAGGGAGAATTTCCAAAATCAAAACCCTCTATGGCTATTCCGTTTCGTTCGGCACCCACCATAAAACCCTGAGCTTTGTAAGATGCCGCCTCTTCCAGCGAAGCCACCGGAATCATTTTTTCAACACCATGATGAAACGCTGTACACATAGCCGAAGTAGCACGCAGCACATCTATTACTACCACTATCGAATCGTCCTGATGATATACCGGATACAGCACCGGAGAAAAACAAACATCTACAGTACACTGAGAAGCCTTTCCTCCCGAAGGGGACGAAAGTTTCTCAGCATCTGCATTTGTTTTCCCTGTATTCATGTTGAATGTTTTCTTTCACCCCAAAGGGGGAAGAAGTATTATTTAAAAGGAGTTTTAACCACTTTCGCTTTAATAGCTTTATCGCGAATGATGATAAATATTTCTGAATCTACTTTTGATAATGCTGTCGGAACATAACCCATTCCTATTGCTTTATTCAAAGTTGGCGATTGTGTTCCCGAAGTAACTTTACCAATAATAGTTCCGGCAGCATCTGCTATCGGGTAGTCGTGGCGAGGAATACCTCTGTCCACCATTTCAAATCCAACTAGTTTTTTGGCAACGCCTTTTGCTTTTTGTTCAGCAAGAGCAGCTTTGTTGGTAAAGTCTTTTGTAAATTTTGTAATCCATCCCAAACCTGCTTCTATAGGAGAAGTGGTGTCGTCAATGTCATTTCCATATAAACAGAAAGCCATTTCTAAACGCAATGTATCGCGAGCGCCTAACCCTATTGGTTTAATTCCAAATTCAGCACCAGCTTCGAATATGGCATCCCACATTTTAGTAGCCACTTCGTTTTCAAAATAAATTTCAAATCCTCCGGCTCCTGTATATCCCGTGTTCGATATCACCACATTTTCTACTCCGTTAAACTTGCCTATTTTAAAAGCATAATACGGAATGTCCGAAAGGTTAACATCTGTAAGCTTTTGCAAAGCAAGTATAGCTTTAGGCCCCTGAACGGCTAATAATGAAGTGCGTTCTGAAAGATTAGTCATTTCAACATTTTTGGTATTGAATTGTTTTATCCAGTTCCAGTCTTTATCAATGTTCGAAGCGTTTACCACCAACATGTATTCTTTTTCGTTGATGCGATAAACCAGCAAATCATCCACTATTCCTCCTTTGTCGTTTGGCAAACATGAGTATTGTATTTTCCCGTCTGTCAACACCGAAGCATCATTAGAAGTTACACGCTGAATCAAATCCAATGCATTGTCGCCTTTTAATATAAACTCACCCATGTGGCTTACATCAAACACACCCATTGCGTTTCTCACTGTAGCATGCTCATCATTGAGTCCGCTGTAGGTTACAGGCATCAAATATCCTGCAAATGGTACCATTTTAGCGCCAAGTGAAATATGTTTTTCAACTAGTGCTACATTCTTTAATTCTGCTGTCGCTTCCATAATTTAATTTACTTTTTATTTATTGTTTTTAAAATTGATTTTTTTGAGAATGGTGTTTTTTTGTTTTCGCGGTTATGCAAATGTAATATTTTATTGTTTCAAAACACGGGTCAGTTCGTTCAGCAGTATATTTTTTTGCGATTCCTTCGAATAATACTTCTCCACCGTTTCTCTTCCTTTCCTGCCCAGCGTTCTTCTCAGTTCAAACGAATCTATCAGCAGCAAAGTTTTGTTTACCCACTCTTCTCGGGTGTTTGCAATAAACCCATTCACCCCGTCTTCTATTATTTCGGTATTTACTCCCACCCCTGTCATTATCGTAGGCACTTCTACCGACATATACGAAAGCCCCTTCAGTCCGCATTTACCCTTCACCCATTGGTCGTCCGGCAGAGGCATTATGCCTATATCAAAACTCGAAAGCTCTTCCACTTCTGTTTCGGCCTTCCAGGCAATGCCCTGTATGCCCAGCTCTTTGTTCTCATAAGCCGCATCGCCCATTACTTTAAACGTTACTCGCTCACCGTATTTTTTCTTTATCTCCCTCAGGTAAGGCAGTGCCGCTTCAAAATGTTTAATCGTAGTATGACTTCCGCTCCAGCCTATACATATAGTGGCTTTGTCGGCCAATGGTTGTTTTCGTCTAAATAAAGTCGTGTCTATTGTAGTGGGAATAACTTTTACATTCGGGTTAAATTTTCTGGCATAATCTGCCAGATAAGCATTGCCCCCAAACACCAGGTGCGACATCGAAATAATTCGTCCTGTTTTTTCTGCACTTTTCATCCATTGCCATATTTTGTTGGCATCCGATGTATCGAGCAACCATATCGAATCGTCAAAATCGAATACCAGTTTGGCTTTCGACTTACTAAATTGTTTTTCGAAATAAGTAGTACCCGTCATAAATGCTTCGCGTTGCACAAATATAATGTCGTAGCCATTGGCTCTCTTTACATCCCTCAGCCGTATGCGAGCGCTTTTTAGGGTAATCAAAAACTTCTGAATCAAGTTTCCTCCCCTGTAAAACACCCGGTCGTCATTTGCATTTAGCAAATAAGATAGGTGGCATTCAAATCCGTTTTGCCGCAAATAGTCGAAATACTGTTCGAACCGATATCGCTGGCTGGGCGAACGGTCTGCACGATGAGCTGCTATAAATAATATTTTTGGCATATTTTATTTTCCGCGCAAAGATAAAAAGAAGCAAATAACTTTAATTTTTATTTAAAGGTGGTAATCTCCTTTAAGTAAACAATGAAACAAGTAATGAGAAAGATATGCAAAGATTGAAAGCAAAAGACATTCTATCCATTAAATATACCTTTTTTGAAACTTTATGTATTCAAAAAACACTTTGATTCCTTGTTTACATATTGTTTTAACATAATAAACGCAATATCCATTATTAAAGCATTATTCCATTCTCACAGGTAAAACAATACTACTAACTGAAAATAAAAATAGTAACTTTGTTGCAAAAAACAGCACAGGAAACTCCCGTTTGACAAAAGTCAAAGCGTAGGATATGACAACAAAATGAAAACAATTGACTTTCTCTTTCAGCGTAATATGCCTCGATGGGTAATCTTCTTTATCGACATAGGTATTTGTTTGTTTTCTCTAGTCTTAGCCTATTTAGTGCGATTCAACTTTTCTATCCCACGAATAGAGATTGATGCTTTCCCTTTAGTCTTTTCCTTAGTTTTACTAGTAAGGGCTCTAAGTTTTTATTTAACAAAAACTTATCAAGGAATAGTTAAGTACACTAGCTCGAAGGATGCTCAACGAATTTTCATCGTTGTGAGCTTTGGCAGCATCTTCTATGTTTTAGTAAATGGGCTGTTCTATTATTTTATCAACAGGAAATTCCCTATCCCTTTTTCCATTATCATCATCGATTATATGGCAACTACTTTTCTAATGATTAGTTTACGCGTAACTTTCAAAGCTCTGTACTTGGAACTAACAAATCCAAATAAGGAAAAAAGAAGTGTGATCATTTTCGGAGCCGGAGAGTCTGGAATCATTACAAAACGAACTCTTGATCGAGATGCAGGTACAAAGTACAAAGTACTCGCATTCATTGATGATAACGAAATAAAACAAGGTAAGAAACTTGAGAGTGTAGCCATTTTTGGAATAGACAAACTAGATAATTTGCTGCGATCAAATGATGTGTCAAACCTGATTATTTCAGTCCAAAATCTTTCACCATTGCGTAAACAAAAAATAGTCGAGATCTGTTTACAATACAATACTAAAGTCTTGAATGTACCTCCAGTTACCAATTGGATAAATGGAGAATTAAGTTTTAAGCAAATCAAAAAAATTCAAATAGAAGAATTATTAGAGAGGGACGTTATAAAACTCGACAATGAAGACATCCAGCATGATCTTACAAATAAAGTGATACTAGTTACGGGTGCGGCAGGAAGTATTGGAAGCGAGATAGTGAGGCAATTAGTTAGGTTCAATCCAAAAACGATTGTGCTTCTCGACCAAGCTGAATCGCCTTTGTACGATATGGAAATGGAAATGCAAGATCGATTCAAACATCAAGAATATGAGGTTGTGATGGGAGACATTCGAAACAAAGATCGCATGGAAAATCTTTTCAGCACATTCCAACCTAATATAGTTTTTCATTCTGCAGCATACAAACATGTTCCGATGATGGAAAACAACCCTTCTGAATCCATCAACACTAATGTACTTGGTACAAAGATAATCGCAGACCTTTCAATTGAATATAAAGTCGAAAAATTCGTGATGGTGTCAACAGACAAAGCTGTTAACCCTACCAATGTAATGGGTGCAAGTAAACGTATAGCAGAAATCTACACTCAGTCACTAAACAAAAAATCAACTACCAAGTTCATTACAACTCGGTTTGGAAACGTACTTGGTTCGAGTGGGTCGGTAATCCCTCGTTTTCGACATCAATTAGAAAATGGAGGTCCCATCACAATCACACATCCTGACATAACTCGTTACTTCATGACGATACCTGAAGCTTGTCAACTGGTTTTGGAAGCAGGGGCAATTGGAAAAGGAGGAGAAATATTTATTTTCGACATGGGAGATTCTGTGAAGATATATGACCTTGCATTGAAGATGATTAAACTATCAGGGCTTGTCCTAGATAAAGATATTAGTATTGTATTCACAGGTCTTCGACCAGGTGAAAAACTATTTGAAGAACTATTGGCTGACCAAGAAAATACTATGCCAACCCACCACCATCAGATTTTAATCGCAAAAGTAAAAGAATCTGATTTTGACACCATCTCTGCTGCGATAGCAGATTTGATAGCGCTTTTTGAAAAACAAGACAACAATATGATTGTTAAAAGGATGAAGAACATAGTTCCTGAATTCAAAAGTAACAACTCTATTTACTCAAAATTAGATTAATTATTAATGAATCCTTTCAAATCAAAAACACAAATTCAAATTCGTTTTAAAGACATCGACAAACTTGGTCATGTGAATAATTCCAACCACATCACTTACTTCGAAATTGCAAGACTCGATTACTTTCATGAACTCACCCAGCATGAACTCAAAATTGACTGGAAAAACCAAGGCATCATCTTAGCTAAACTTGAGATGGAATACAAACAACCGATTTTTCTTGAGGACAAAGTGTTCGTTTATACATGGGTTTCTCACGTTGGATTCAAAAGCTTTGAAATGAGTTGCAAAATAGTTCGAGTTGTAAATGAGAAAGAAGAAATAGCTGCCAAAGGCAAAGCTATAATTGTTTGTTTCAATTACAAAACGAATGAAAGCATTCCGATGCCCGACTCTTGGAAAAGGCTGATGTTAGGAGAATAATTAATATTTAATTACCCATGCACTGTTTCGTGCTTACCATAATTGGTAATAATGGATGCTTCAAATTCTATCCACTCATTCCATCTTTTTTCAATGTCTATGCCGTCACCATATTTGCGAGCAAAGCCTAAGAAAGTAGTATAATGACCTGCCTCTGAAATCATCAATTCTCGATAAAATTTAGCGAGCTCCTCATCCTGAATATTTTCTGATAAAACTTTAAAACGTTCACAACTACGAGCTTCTATCATAGCAGAGAATAATAGACGATCGACCAAAGAAGAATTTCTACTGCCTCCTTTATGCATAAATTTATAAAGTTCATTTACATAATGATCTTTCCGTTCAAGACCCAACTTTTTCCCTCTCGCTTTAATGATGTTGTGCACTCGTTCAAAATGATCGAGCTCTTCTTTAGCGAGGTCAATAAGGGCCGTTACCATGTCTGTAAGATGAGGGTTATTTATAATAAGCGACATCGCATTGGTTGCAGCCTTTTGTTCACACCAAGCATGGTCAGTTAAAATTTCTTCGATGTTCGATTCTACAATATTCACCCAACGAGGGTCTGTACAGAGTTTTAATCCTAGCATAATCAATTTTATAATTAATCAATGAATCTTTTCATCATCGGACCGCTTGTCAAACTTGTAATTAATGCCATTATAACAAGTGCTACGAAAATAGGTTTTGAAATTAATCCAGCATTGAGTGCTAATGTACCAAGTATTATTTCCATTGCTCCTCTCGCATTCATTCCGAACCCAACAGCTAAAGCATGATTCTTAGTCATACCCCCTAATCTAGCACCAATAAAAGCACCAAGTACCTTTCCAATAAAGGCCAATGCTAGAACAATTGCAACAATTAGAGGATTAAAGTTTTCAATAAAATTCACCTTGAGTCCGATGGATACAAAAAATAAAGGAGCAAAGAAATTGGTAACAAACTGGTGAATAATTTCACGAGCTTGTTCACGAAGATGTACACTATCACCAAAAGCGATACCTGCAATGAATGCACCAAGAATAGCATGAATGTTGATAGCCTCAGTAAAAGCTGCTGATAAAAGACAAATTCCTAATGAAATAGAAAGTACTCCTCCTGGCCAGGAGAGTTTTGTCTGCATCCATGGCAATGTCTTATCAATTATTTTCTTTCCAATAGTGAGCATGAACAATCCAAACCCAAGTATATATAAAATAGTGTGTGATAAACTCATGTGTTCACCTTGAGCATTTGTATTGGTTAAGCTTAAAATAAATGAAAAAATTAACCAACCAACTAAATCATTGAACATGGCAGAAGCAATAATTAGGTTACCTATATTTGTCTTGAACAAATTCATGTCCATTAATATTCTTGCGATAACAGGTAAAGCTGATATGGATAAAGCAGTTCCAAAAAATAATGCAAATAATAACTTTGGGCCACGTTCAGCGCTAATGGAAAATATTTCAGGAAAAAACCAAGCCACAGCAAAACCTGTAAAAAAAGGAATGACCATACTGAAGAGTGAGGTATATACTGCCACCTTCCCCTGTTTTAAAACCAAAGAAAGTTGAACTTCCATACCTGCAACAAACAATAACATTATCACAGAAAGACTAAAAATTCCATCTAAGGCAATAGGTATATTTCCTGTCCGAGGGAAAAGAAAATTGAATACCTGAGGATTTAACATTCCTAAAATTGTAGGTCCAAGAATTATCCCTACAATCAATTCACCCATTACTATGGGTAGTTTTAGTTTTTTTCCCAATTCAGCAAATATGCGCGAAATAATAAGCATTGAGCTAATTGAGAGCAGTAAAACAATTAATTCGGAGTGTGAAAGTTTTATCATAGCACGTTACACACGAGAATGAACAATTAAAACATTGCATGGCAAATCAGCCAAAACATATTCGATTCCGTGTGCAAAAATCCGATCAAATAAATTCAAAGAAGTGTCAGGTGAATTAATTACTAACATATCTGCATTCTTATCTTTTGCGTATTTACTGATTGCATATCCTGGTTTCCCTTTAAGAACTTTGTTATTTAAGTTAATTTTACTTGAATCGCATTTTTCAATTACCATCTGAAGTATACCAGAAGATTCTTCTTCCAAATTTCTCTTAATTTCTTTTGTTTGCGGAGCCGTACTATCTTCTGCTATAGTCATTGCGAGGCCGTGTACCTCAACTTCATTAACAACTGTAACGTCTATTACATTGAGCAGATGTGCAAGATAAAGGGAAGTATTCAGTGTATGAATTGTTTTAGGATTGTTTACTCCATTCACCACCATCTTTTTAAATTTCTGAGGAGTGGCTGAAGGATTCGTCAACAAGAGTACTGAACATTTTGCTCTACGACTTATATTTCGTGCTATTGAACCTAGATAAAATTTGAAAAGATTTTCCCTTTCCAAAGCTCCTAAAATCAGCAAGTCAACAATGTTCAATTTACATAACTTCAAAATCGTATCAACAGGTTCTCCATCCATCCATATAAGCCTGTTCTCATTCGAATCGATTCCGCTTTTAGCAATCAACCCATCGAGCAGTTGCTCTTTCTCTCTAGTCTTTTCTCCAATATGTAATAGTATTAATGTTGCGCTACAAACATCAGCCATTCTCTTGGCCTCCGCTAACAAAAACTCACACCGAAACGAGAATGAAACAGCAACAGCAATTGTTTCGAAAGGGTATGAAGGTCGTTTTTTAAGTTTAGATAAATCCATCATATTTATTCTTAAATTTTGGAAATGCGAAGATACGAATTACTGTTTTAATAATTAGGTTAATCTTTGTTTTGAATTTGCTTTGTATCTTAGTACCCAAAAAAGAGCAATGAAATTACATGTAATTAATACAGGCAACTTTAAATTAGACGGAGGGGCCATGTTTGGAGTGGTTCCAAAATCTATCTGGAACAAAACGAATCCAGCAGATGAAAACAACATGTGTAACTGGGCACTGCGCTGTTTACTTGTTGAAGAAGGAAACAGACTCATTTTAATAGATAATGGAATGGGAACAAAGCAAGACGCCAAATTTTTTGGCCATTATTTTCTGAATGGTAATGATACTTTAGAGAAGTCATTAAATAATGCAGGATTTTCAGTTGATGATATTACTGACATGTTTTTAACCCATCTTCATTTCGATCATTGTGGAGGAAGCATAAAATTTAATTCGGACAGGAGCCGGTTAGAAACGATGTTCAAGAATGCAACTTATTGGAGTAATGCAGAACACTGGGAATGGGCTGTAAAACCAAACCCTCGGGAGAAAGCAAGTTTCTTGAAGGAGAATATTCTACCCATTCAAGATAGTGGGCAATTGAAATTTATTGATGGAGAATATAGTACTCAACTTGGAACTGACATTAGTATAGGTGTTATGAGAGGGCATACAGATGCTATGATGATTCCACATATAAAACACAAAGGGAAGACCATTGTTTTTATGGCTGATTTATTACCATCAACAGGACATATCCCTTTACCTTATGTAATGGGTTACGACACTCGACCTCTTTTAACAATTATCGAAAAAGAAAAATTCCTGAATGATGCTGCCACGAACGAATATATTTTGTTTTTTGAACACGATGCCATGAATGAATGTTGTACTGTTCAACACACGGAAAAAGGTGTAAGACTTAAAGAAACATTTAAGTTAAAGGATATTCTTGGAGAATAATGTTGATGTGAAATTTTTAAATATTAAGAATATATATTTGTACTTTATTAAACTAGATTATTCCACAAAAGCAGTATTAACGATAATTGCTACAGCATTGGGTACCTTAGTTTTTCAAAATTTGTTAATCATGCCGAAGCCGAAACAACCAACTTCAATAAGTTCTTATCGATACCGATAAATGCTGATGGGTCTATCAACGTAAGAATGATTTCAGATATGGATGTCAATATTCATAGTATAGGAGGAAGTAGTGTTTATGGATCATTACCTATCAATTTAAAAGAAATCGGAGGAAATAGCTTCTATGGTTCGTTGCCCATTAATTTAAAGGAACTCAACGGCTACATCATTTCTTCCAATAATGGTTTACCAGTAAACATTTCATCGGTAAACGGCTCAAGCATCTACAATGCTATTCCTGTGAAGGAAACAAAATAAAATAGTCAATATCTACTTATTGAAAGTTCATATTTTCTGAAGGATGAAATTAGAAAACATGAACTTTGAAGCAATTTAATTTAACAAACTGAGAATTGCTTTCTCTACTTCTTCGCTTTCCCACTTAGTTTCGATATCAGGCATAGCCATTATCTTTTGCATAATTGCTTCCTGTCTTTGCCCTTCTCGCATAGCAGTGGAATAGCGTATATCAGGGCTGTATACAACCATTGAATAAAAAGGAATCCATTTCTCAGGGTGCTTAGCACTAAAGCGAGCTTCAATTTTCTTTTGCAATAAGAATTTTGGGTCGGCTGTACGGTCGCGCATTTCAATAAAGTTAGCAATCGCCATATCCGCAATTGCGTCTCCATCCGGTTTGCGTAATTCCTGATATTCAGGAAAGATTTTTTCCCAATCCTCATTGTGTTTTGTAATCAAATTATTCAACACCACACAATCTTCGAACCCGCAAATCATGCCTTGTCCAAAGAATGGCACGATAGCATGTGCCGCATCACCAATAAGAGCAATTTTATTATCAAAAGTCCATGGAAAACACTTCACAGTAACAAGAGATGAAGTAGGATTATTCATAAAATCATCTAGCAAGGTAGGCATTAATGGCACAGCATCCGGAAACTCAGTTTCGAAAAATGCTTTGATCTGTTCTTTGGTTTTTAAATTTGCAAACGACTTTTCCCCTTCGAATGGTAAAAATAAAGTACATGTAAAATTACCATCAAGATTAGGTAATGCAATCATCATAAAACTACCGCGAGGCCAAATATGAAGTGCGTTTTTCTCCATCATAAACGACCCATCCTTGCCCGGAGGAATAATTAACTCCTTATAACCTGCTTCAATGTAGTGTTGATTGTATTCAAATCTATCAGTAGAAAGCTGCATATTTAAACGCGAAGCGGCAAAAGCCCCATCTGCCCCAAATACTAAATCACTTTTTATCGAAGTAGTAGATTTTGTAGTATTATTTTCAAAATGTGTTTCCAAAACATTTCTGTCAATTTGCGT
>CAIWDF010000072.1 GCA_903911435.1 uncultured Bacteroidota bacterium | reverse complement strand
TTGACAACAATATCATTACCATTGACAACAACATCATTACCATTGACAACAACATCATTACCGTTGACAACAATATCATTACCATTGACAACAACATCATTACCATTGACAACAATATCATTACCATTGATAACAATATCATTACCATTGACAACAACATCATTACCATTGACAACAATATCATTATCTCCCTTTTTTTAGCATCCCGCTACGTCCAGTTAACAATTCAATTTAATACCACACATATATACTTCTATCCTAAACGATTAAATAAAATCTTATCCCACTCCGTCACCCTTCTCTTGTGGAGGGGGAGAGGTCATCTCTACCCCAAAACCGCCTTTTTTACCCTCCTTTTTTCGCCCTATTTTTCAAATCCAAACCACCAATTCTATCGTGTAATTTAATCTTAAATTAAGCCCTCAACACCTATTTTTTGACAAAAATCATGTTCCACCTCTCATTCTTTTACTACTTTCGTGGCGCAAAATTATTATTCGTAAAGAATGAACCACATTCATTCATCAAAACTAAAATTCTAAAACACTAAAATTAATAAAATGAAGGTAGGAGTTCCATCTGAAATTTTCCCAAACGAATTAAGGGTTGCGGCCACCCCAAAAACCGTTACACGACTACAGAAGCAAGGGTTCGAAGTGTATATTCAGCACAATGCTGGTATAAGAGCCAATTTTTCTGACAAAGATTTTGAAGCAGCAGGAGCTAAAATTGTTGCTACAGCTGCCGAAATTTATAGTCAATCCGACATTGTATTAAAAGTAAAAGAGCCTTCAATCGAAGAAGTGGATTTGATGCATCCGGGCTTGGTAATGTTGAGTTACCTGTGGCCGGCACAAAATCAACCATTACTTCAAAAATTAGCTGACAAAAAAGTAAATGCTATTGCAATGGATGCCATTCCGCGTATTTCCAGAGCACAAAAAATGGATGTGTTATCGTCCATGGCAAACATTGCAGGATACAGAGCCGTTATAGAAGGTTCTTACCATTTTGGTAGATTTTTGAACGGACAAATTACCGCTGCGGGAAAAGTAGAACCTGCCAAGGTTTTGGTTATTGGTGCTGGTGTAGCTGGTTTGGCTGCCATAGGTGCTGCCAACTCTTTAGGGGCAATTGTAAGAGCTTTTGATACTCGTAAAGAAGTAGCAGAACAAATTGAATCGATGGGTGCACAATTCTTAACCGTTGAAATTAACGAAGACGGTGCTACATCATCCGGTTACTCCAAAGAAATGAGTAAAGAATTCATCGAAGCAGAGATGAAATTGTTTTTAGAGCAAGCCAAAGAAGTAGATATTGTAATAACTACCGCTCAAATTCCGGGTCGTCCGGCTCCAAGATTATGGATGGATTATCACGTTGCCGCCATGAAAGCAGGTTCGGTTATTGTGGATTTAGCTGCATCTACCGGAGGTAACTGTGCACTTACTAAGAACGGAGAAGTTTACACCACCGACAATGGAGTGACTATGGTTGGTAAATTATCTCAATTGCCAAGTCAGGCTTCGCAGTTGTATGGAAATAACCTTTGTCATTTATTAGATGATATGGGCAAAGCAGAAAAATGGAAAATTGACATGGAAGATGCTGTTGTTTCAAGAGCAATGGTAACTTATAATGGCGAAATTCATTGGCCACCTGCACCTCTACCTGTTAGCCCGCCAAAACCGAAGGCCGCAGAAGTGGTAGTAGAAGACCCTAAAATTGTTTCAGAACGGAAAAATAAAAAAGAAGCCACCTCAATGGTTATTAAACTAGGTGTAATTGGCGCTCTTTTATTACTTATCGGCCAATTTGCTCCGGGCGAATTTATGCAGCACTTCACCGTGTTTGTATTAGCTGTATTTATTGGTTGGCAAGTAATCTGGAATGTATCGCATTCACTTCATACTCCTTTAATGGCGGTTACCAATGCTATCAGTGGTATTATCATAGTGGGTGGTTTATTACAAGTAAAGAGTGATTTATCAACCTCGCTTGTGATGACTATTTTAGCATCCATTGCCATTCTGGTTGCCAGCATTAATATTGTTGGAGGATTTGTGGTTACCCACCGTATGTTGAAAATGTTTAAAAAATAGAACTTAAGAAATATGATATATATAGAAAAAGAAATACAAACAGCAGCCTATTTATTTGCAAGTATTCTGTTTATTTTAAGCTTGGGAGGTTTGTCTTCACAAGAATCTGCTAAGCGCGGAGTGTTTTATGGTATAGTAGGTATGGCCATCGCCATTTTTGCTACCGTTTTGGGTAAAGGAGTAGAAGGCCACGTTTATATTATAGGTGCCATCTCAGTAGCCTCTATTATCGGTACTCTGTTGGCTCGTAAAGTAGAAATGACCTCCATGCCTCAGCTTGTTGCTATCCTGCATAGCTTTGTTGGATTAGCTGCCGTGCTGGTAGGTTATGGTTCTTACATTGATGTAAACACTCAGGCTTTAAAAGGTACTGAACATACCATACATTTAGTAGAGGTATTTGTTGGGGTGTTTATTGGAGCCATTACGTTTACAGGTTCTATCATTGCCTGGGGAAAATTAGAAGGTAAAATAATGAGCAAACCCTTATTGTATCCCGGCCGACATGCCGTTAATGCTGCAATGGTGATTGGTTCCATTGTTTTGGGAGTTCTGTTTGCAGGAGCAGAAGGAACTGACGGAATGATATACTTATATATTATGACTGCCATGGCAGGTTTTGTTGGTGTCATGTTGGTAATGGCCATTGGCGGTGCCGATATGCCGGTGGTAGTTTCGATGTTAAATTCTTATTCGGGTTGGGCTGCATCAGCTGCGGGTTTTATGCTTGGCAACGATTTATTAATTGTAACCGGTGCATTGGTGGGTAGTTCGGGAGCTATTCTTTCTATTATTATGTGCGAAGCCATGAACCGTTCGTTCTTCTCGGTTATACTTGGAGGTTTTGGAGCAGTAACACAATCAGGAGATGCTGCTGCCATGGAAGGAGAGGTTACATCACTTAATCACGAAGAAGTAGCCGAATTATTAAAAGAAGCCAAATCAATTGTTATTGTTCCGGGTTACGGAATGGCCGTTGCAAAAGCACAGTATCCTATCTATACAATGGTACAAGCATTGCAAAAAGCAGGTAAAAAAGTACGATTTGCCATCCATCCTGTTGCTGGTCGTTTACCGGGACACATGAATGTATTATTGGCCGAAGCTAACGTACCTTACGATATTGTTATGGAAATGGACGAAATTAATCCCGACTTGCCCGATACAGATGTAGTAATGGTAATTGGTGCAAACGATGTGGTTAATCCCGGAGCGCAGGATGATCCATCAAGCCCTATTTACGGAATGCCGGTAATTGAAGCATGGAAAGCTGAAAAAGTAATCATCATGAAACGTTCGATGTCGGTAGGGTATGCAGGGGTAGAAAATCCTTTGTTTTACAAACCAAATGCAGAAATGCTTTATGGTGATGCGAAAGTTAGTGTTGAAAAAATATTGGAATTTTTGAAATAGATTTCAGGTTTCAGATTCAAGAAAATCCCGTTCAGTGTCTGAACGGGATTTTTTGCTTTTAAGAAGTTCTTGTTTTTCTTTTTGTGAATGAATAATATTTAACATTACCTTTGGGTATTATAAATTATAATCATTCTCTCTTATGAAATTTAAATCAACACTACTATTTTCAACCGCTTTATCATTTGTAGCCGTTGCTTATATTACCAATCATCACGAACTAAAGTTATCACAAAAAAACACTGCGAGTGCAGGAATGGAAGATGACGAGGCTTCGAGAATGAAATGGGAAACAAAACGACTTGCCGACCCTTCAACAGGGAAAATACCTGATAACATTCGTAATTTGGAATTAGCTTTTGCAGCTACACTTCCAAATGATGCCCAAACCAATCGCTCTAATCCGCTTGTGTTTACTAATCGCGGCCCATGGAATGTAGGCGGGAAAACAGGGGCTTTCGCCATTGACGTAACTAACGAAAACAGACTACTTGCTGGCACTCATTCAGGAGGAATGTGGTTGAGCAATGATGGAGGAACATCTTGGAACATGACCAACACGGCCTCTCAATTAAAAGGCGCAAATTGTTTGATTCAAGATAAACGACCAAACCATACCAATGTTTGGTATTATGGTGGTGGAAATCCATGGAACTCTGCCTCTGCTCCTGGCAACTCGGGCTTTTTTGTTGGCGATGGGGTTTTTAAATCAATAGATGGAGGATTATCATGGCAACCTGTGGTTGCTACAGCAGGAGGAAATCCGAACTCCTTTACCTCTGGTTGGCAAATAATCTACAGCCTTGCTACCGATTATTCTGCACCAGATAGTACAGAAGAAGTGTATGCTGCTATTTATGGTTCCATCTATAGAAGTATTAATGGAGGTACAACTTGGGCCGCAGTAAGGTCAGGTGGTTCTTATTTCACCGAAGTGGTAGTCACCTCTACCGGTGTGGTTTATGCTACCATGAGCAGTGATGGAACTCAAAAAGGATTTTGGCGTTCAACAAATGGAACTACTTTTACTAAAATCACAGCTACCAATTTCGCTGCCACATACGACCGAACGGTGATGGGAATAAATCCGAATAATGAAAACGAAGTTTATTTCTTATCGAATACTCCAGGTTCGGGAAAAGTCACTTACGACTTTTTAGGTACTGCACATTGGAATAGCTTGTGGAAATACACTTACTTATCTGGAAATGGAGATAGTGCTGGCGGGGCATGGCAAGACTTATCCATCAACCTACCTGCAACGGGAGGACAATTCGACAAATTTCAAACTCAAGAATCTTA
>CAIWDF010000071.1 GCA_903911435.1 uncultured Bacteroidota bacterium | reverse complement strand
TCGCTTTGGATTTTCTGAACCAACAAAAACAACATGTTAAGAAAACACTTATCATATCGGATATCTTACAAAGTGGACAAACAAATGAAACGCTTTATAAAGAAGTAGCTGAACTTATTCACAGAAAAGGAATCTCGAGAGTAATCGGAATTGGAGAAGGAATTTCAAGTCAGCAAGAGTTGTTTAAAATGGAAAAAAGTTTTTACCCGTCAACAGAAGATTTCATCCACGCATTTAACAACTCTTTTTTTCGTGATGAAACAATCCTTCTAAAAGGAGCTAGAGCATTCGGGTTTGAGGCTATAACTAAAATAATTCAGCAAAAAGCCCATGAAACAATTTTGGAAATCAATCTTAATTCAATTATTCATAACCTTAATTATTTCCGTTCGAAGCTTAATTCGAACACAAAAATAATGGCGATGGTTAAAGCTTTTTCATACGGAAGCGGGAGTTTTGAAATTGCGAATGTTCTTCAATTTCACAGGGTAGACTATTTATGTGTTGCTTATGCTGACGAAGGAATAGAGCTAAGAAAGGCAGGAATCACCATGCCCATAATGGTAATGAATCCTGAAGAACAAAGTTATGAAGCAATGCTACAATTCAACCTTGAGCCTGAAATTTACAGCTTCCGCGTATTAAGCTTGTTTGAGGACTCCATCAAGAGAATGGCCAACAAGAGTGGCAAACTCGTTCCAATACATATAAAATTGGATACAGGTATGCATCGATTAGGCTTTGATGAAAACGAAGTTAACGAGCTAATTGTTAGAATTAAAAACAACAAGAACATTCTAATAAAATCTATTTTCTCTCATTTAGCAGCTAGTGATGAACACAATCATGACGAATTTACTTGGCAGCAAATTAAGAAGTTCAATGTGATGACGGATAAAATCACCATGCATTTTAATTACACTATCTTGAAACACATTTTAAATTCAGCTGGTATCTCTCGATTCCCTGATGCACAGTATGATATGGTACGTTTAGGAATTGGAATGTATGGTGTGGGAGCTAACGATGCTGACCAAAATCAATTACAAAATGTGAGTTCTCTAAAAACAAGTATCTCCCAAATAAAGAACATCCCTATGAACGAAACCATTGGATACAGTAGAAAAGGAGTTGCAAGACGCGATATGCAAATTGCAACCGTTCCCATTGGTTATGCTGACGGACTTAGCAGGAAATTGAGCAATGGAAAAGGGAAAATGATAGTTAACGGAAAACCTGCCCCTATTGTTGGAAATGTGTGTATGGACATGTGTATGATTGATATCACCGAAATTAATGCAAGTGAAAATGACGAAGTAATTGTATTTGGTGATAATTATTCGATACTTGAAGTAGCAAAAAATGCAGAAACAATACCGTACGAAATCCTAACAAACGTATCTAGAAGAGTGAAAAGAATTTACTATCAGGAATAATATTATAGTGATAACGCGTATTCAATTCCCACAATGAATAAGTCTTGAGGTGCTGATACGTTGTATTCTTGTTGAATCAAATAATACAAGCCAAAAGAACTCCTGTCATTTCGCTTGTAATCTAACCCTAATGTGTATCTATTTCTACTCCACATTTTATTCGATTCCAATGCCCTTGGATTATTAATTTGATAACGAAGTTCAATAGCAACATAGGGTGTGATAGGTTTATCGATATCATATTTCAATTCGAATTTATTTCTTGAATACCATTCTGGTACTCTACCGTTGGCACTTGAAAGTACATTCCGATTTTCAGCTTGAATACGTTCACGAAAAGAGAGACCAAGTTTTCCAAATTTTTTCTTTACACTTATATCCAACATCAAACGATGACGAAAACTAATCGAATTATCCTTAAGTGATTTTTCAATGGACCGATATGACAAAGTAATTTTTAGAAAATCGTAAGGTTTATAAGCTATCCCTGGTTGAGAATAAAATAAATTAGTGCGCGAAAAATTCTCCCGTGCTCTATACTCTTCTACAAATACAAAAGAAAATTTCTTATTGAGTTTTTTTTCAATACTAAAGGTTGCCCATAACCCAGCATCTTTTGTTTCCTGAGAAAACAGAGCAGAAGTTGCGAAGACAAATAATAGAAAAGAAAAAAATATTTTGTTCATGATAATAGATCAATCCTTTTTTGTCTCGTAATAAAATACACGTATCAAGGCTGTGTCCTTCAAAAAGTCAACTTGAGTGATTTCTATTCTATTGATTTTAATTCCAAGTCTATTCTCTAAGTCTGCTTTAAACTCAACTTTATTCTGAGGTTTAATTAACTCAATGTTTTCATAATTGACCATTTGTGAAACTTCCTTTTTCATAAATGTTGTTGTCTCCAATAAAAACGTGCAGATAAGAATGATTAAGTCAATAAAAGAAATTTCAATCCAATTGCCTTTACTCAATGCCGTTATTAAACCCATTGCAATCACCAAAAACATATACGTCATATCTTTGGTGGTTATCCCTTCAGTCCTGAAACGCAACATCGAAAAGACAGCAAACAAACCAAACGCTGCACCCATACTCATGTCAGACTTATTCAGGATAAAAGTGATCAGGAAAATGATGATATTGAAAATAAAAAGAGTGTAAAAATTCTCTCTGTTCTTGTAAACTGGGAAATAAATGAATCTAATTAGAATTATTACAGCTACAATATCAATAGATAATCGTATAAAAAATTTAGGTCCTAGTTTTTCAAACAAACTAAATCCTGTTGAAACGGTTTCGTCATTTAACTGTTGCAAAAGTACCATAAAGTGTTTTTTTAATTAATATTAAGTTAGGCTTAAACGAATTGTGTTTAATCCTATTAAAAAGATTTATAACTCCATAACAATATTTACTCATCGACCCTTCTCGAACATGATATTTTTTCATCAAATTAAGAAAAGGAGAATGCACTGAACTATCTTGCTTGACCTCTGCAATTATCAGATTGCTTACGGAAGCATCACTCAACTCGTTTTTGAATTTAAGGTCGATGTCAATGGTTACTCGTTCGGGACTATTTTTATTAACCAAAGTTACTCTTGAAAAGTTAGTCCATAATTTAGCTTCCAATTTTTCAGGGAATAATGACGTCTTCGACTTTAGTAATACTTCTGCTTCTTGATCGATTATTCCTGAGATAAAACTCTGTTTAACTCTGTTTTTTATAGTTCTTCCCTTATTCGTTTTGAATTTAATTTCAAAGAAATTCAAATCTGATTCTACATATCTCCTGCTTCTTATTTTATATCTGCTAGGTTTACCTCTTTGATGGGCATGATACAAGTCGAATCCTATTGTATCATAATAGAGAGTTTCGTATTTACTTATTCGCTTTTTGTTAACCTCAAGAACTCTATAATCATTCTTTATTTGTTTTAAAAACGCCAATAAATCAACGTGTCGAAAAACAAATTTCTTGTCAGTCCTGTTCATCAATGCAACATTGTCCATCTCAGCGAGTGAAATTGTTTCGAAAGTTGCCAATATTTCGTCTAATTCGCTCAACCTAATATTGATAGGAGTACTTTTTTATAGAAATTACAACACCTGCTCCATCGGTAGTTTTCTTTTCGGTCTTCATACCATTAACATCGTAGGTATAAATGGATTTTCTCACCAACTTTCCTTTTGCATCTGTTACCAATTCAAATGTTTTTTCCCCTTTTGAATTATATCCAAATGAAGTTTTTTCTGTCAAGTTATCTTTTGCATCGTAATCAGTCTCCGACATTTTGTCATTCGAACTGTTATATTCTGATACAGTTTTTACAGTAACATTTCCTTTTTCATCATAAATAATGTGTTCAAGCTCATCATTATTTTTATTGTACTTGATTGACTCCTTCTTTTTGAAAGTCCCATCCTTCCTATACTCCATCACCTCTTCAATTTCTCCGTTTTTATTGAATTTCTGGAACGATTCTATGAATGTCCTTTCTTTTCCTTCGGCAATTTCAGTTAGGGTTGCTGTAATGGCCTTAATTTTGAACTTCTTTACCTCTTTCTTGTTTTGAGCAAAACAAATGGAATGAAATAAAGATAATACAAGGATAAATTTTAACGTGAACTTCATATGGAACTAGTTTTAATTGTAAATAACTATGTTACCTGTTTCAACCAATTGTTTCCGAGAAGTTATCTCAACACTTTTTGAAATTGCGATTTTAGGAGCCGAGGCGTTTACTGGAGGCCCAACAGTCCCTGCTGAGTCATTTGAGTAAGTATATATTTTATAACTCCCTTTTCTTAAATACTGAAACTCATAAACACCATCAGGTCCTGTCTTAGTATCATTTCCGTAGGTGGCATCATCACCATACACTATATAGACAGTTTTATCAGCAGCTACATATTGACCGTAACATGTCGAAAAATCGGCACTCATTTTTCTTTCCATTATCTTGCCTTTAATAGTCGCTTGTCCTCCTTCTCCTGCTTGCTTTTTACACGATACTGAGCATAGCAAAGCAGAAATTGATAATCCAAATATTATTCTTTTCATTGTTTCTATTTATTACTTTGTGACAACAAATTTACCACTTCCTATTATTTCAGAATTACTTATTGCT
>CAIWDF010000070.1 GCA_903911435.1 uncultured Bacteroidota bacterium | reverse complement strand
CATTAGATACAACATCAAGTTGGAAGAAGAGAAACGACTTGCTGCACGAAAAGCAAAAAAGCCATCCAAGAAGAAATAAATGAAACAAAAAAGAGGTTTCGGGTTAATTGGTAAAACTCTTACTCATTCTTTTTCGAAAGATTATTTTACGAACAAGTTTGAGAAGGAAGAGATATTAGATTGCGAATTTAATCTCTTTCCGCTTGCAGATGTTTTGCTATTGCCAGCCCTCCTTGAACTCATTACGAATATCGAAGGATTGAGTGTGACCATTCCCTATAAAGAATCGGTGATGGAATTGCTGCACGAGCAGGACGAAACGGCTCGAAAAGTAGGTGCTGTAAATTGTATCAAAATACAAAGAACAAATGCTCAGCCTAAACTGATTGGATACAATACGGATGTGTTTGGTTTTCGGCAATCCATTAAACCTTTTCTCGAAAGTCAGCACGAACGAGCCTTGATATTAGGCACTGGAGGAGCTTCAAAATCGGTAGAATATGTACTCAACGAAATTGGTATTGATTGTTATTTCGTGTCGCGAGACAAAGCATCGAAAACGAACCGATTGCCTTCCAATCGCAGGTTCGAATACCAAGAATTGACCGAAAATTACATGAAAGCATTTAAACTGATTGTGAACACAACGCCTCTTGGAATGTTTCCCGATGTGACAAGTGCCCCAGCAATTCCGTATGAATTCCTCACCCCTTCGCATTTGCTTTACGATTTGACTTATAATCCAAAGGAAACGGAGTTTTTGAAACGAGGAAAGCAACAAGGAACAAGCATTGTGAATGGGTACTCGATGTTGAAACAACAAGCCGAAGAAGCTTGGCGTATTTGGAATAAATAGAATTAAACAATACCTAATAATAAACCATGCAAAAACGCATCATTGTATTTAGTGGAATATCAGGAGCAATAGCTGTGGCGTTGGGAGCGATGGCTGCCCATTTCTTGAAATCGAAATTAGCAACCGGATTGATTACCGAAACCAATCTACAAACCTTCGATACGGCTGCCCGTTACCAAATGTATCATAGTATTGTTTTATTGATTGTGGCACTGCTCTCCGACCGAATAAAGAACAAATGGTTAAACAAGTCGGCTATTTGTTTTATGATTGGAATTGTATGCTTTTCAGGTTCGCTTTATCTATTAGCCACTGCTGGGCTCATGGGGTTCGCAAATGTAAGATGGCTAGGTCCTATTACCCCCATTGGAGGTATGTTTTTTATTGCAGGTTGGTTATTACTTGCCTTTTCGGCATTAAAACACTCAAAAGAATAAGCTAACAATGACTTATTAACAGTGGTTTTGTTTGCGCACAATATCAATTAGTTATTCATTTATTTATCAACCGACAAAAAACGGTTGATTTCTTTATTTCATTTGCAGAACTAGCCATATCAGGCAGTTACAAATTAAAAATTATCAAAAAACTACTTCTTCGCAGGTATTTCTTTAACCAATATCATGTTTTTGTTATCCAAAAATACTTACTTTTGCGGAAATTTTTTGAAATTATTAACTTAAAACGAATAAAATGAACGAATTTGGAATTAAATCTAAAGATGCAACAGTTGCTGCTTTAGGATTAGGAAACGTTTCAGCTGCTTATTGGAATTTAAATGCTGCTGAACTAGTAGAAGAAACCATCGTAAGAGGTGAAGGTATGCTCACTGATACGGGAGCTTTGGCTGTTGACACAGGCGAGTTTACAGGCCGTTCTCCGAAAGATAAATTTACTGTGTTGGATGAAAAAACAAAAGATTCGGTTTGGTGGGGCGATGTTAACTTCAAATTCGATTCTGCTAAATTTGATTTATTATATAATAGAGTTACAGCTTACTTATCGGGCAAAGAAATTTATGTGCGCGACTCGTTTGCTTGTGCCGACCCTACTTACCGTTTAAACATCCGTGTGGTTACTGAAACTCCTTGGTCGAATTTGTTTGCAAACAATTTGTTTCAACGTCCGACCACTGATGAAATAATGAATTTTAATCCCGAATGGACCATAATTTGTGCTCCTGGTTTTAAAGCCACTCCAGAAATTGATGGAACCCGTCAACACAATTTCACCATACTGAACATGACCAGAAAAGTGATTTTGATTGGTGGTTCGGCTTATACAGGCGAAATTAAAAAAGGAATTTTTACGTTATTGAACTATATCTTGCCTCACGAAAAGGGTGTGCTATCTATGCATTGCTCGGCTAATATTGGTAAAGATGGCGATACTGCTATTTTCTTTGGATTATCAGGAACTGGAAAAACTACCTTATCGGCTGACCCACACCGTGGATTGATAGGTGATGATGAGCATGGATGGAGTGATAAAGGTGTGTTTAATTTCGAAGGTGGATGTTATGCTAAATGCGTTGATTTGTCGAAAGAAAAAGAACCTGAAATATTTGAAGCGGTGAAGTTTGGTGCTTTGCTCGAAAACATTGAATACTACGAAAACACTTGCACTGTTGATTATACCAACATCAAGAAAACAGAAAACACACGTGTGAGTTATCCGATTCACCACATCAAAAATGCGGTAGAACCATCGGTAGGAAATATTCCAAAAAACATTTTCTTCCTTACTTGCGATGCATACGGTGTGTTGCCTCCAATTTCTAAACTTACTACCGGACAAGCAATGTATCACTTTATATCAGGATATACGGCTAAAGTTGCTGGAACAGAAATGGGGATTACTGAACCTACATTGACCTTCTCGGCTTGTTTCGGAAAAGTGTTCTTGCCTTTGCATCCAACCAAATATGCCGAACTTTTGGGTAAAAAATTAAAAGAAAACAAAGTGAATGTATGGTTAGTGAACACCGGATGGAGCGGTGGTTCGTACGGTGTTGGTAGCCGTATGAAATTGTCGTACACACGTGCGATGATTACTGCTGCCTTGACAGGAAACTTGGAGAAAGTAAAATTCGAAACTCTTCCAGTATTTGGTTTGCAAGTGCCGACTGATTGTGCTGGTGTGCCAGTTGAAATTTTAAATCCTCGTAATACTTGGAAAGATAAAGCCGGATTTGATGCTACTGCTAACAAATTGGCCGATGCTTTCAACAAAAACTTTGAGCAATACGCAAGTGCTGCTAACGAAGAAATATTATTAGCTGCGCCAAAAGCAACTACTAAAGCTTAATACCACTCATCCTCTTCCCCCTCTCGCATGGAGAGGGGGAACAAGGGGAGCTTGCTTCCCTCAACCAAAACCAATCGTCCATTGCATCTTTTTTTTACACCCGATATTGCTTCCGACACGTATACCTTGACCGAGGAAGAAAGCAAACACTGTGTGCGTGTGTTGCGTCTTCAGGTTGGCGATATCATTTGCCTCATCGATGGATGTGGTGGCATGTACGATGCAAAAATAACGGACGATAATGCCAAACGATGCACGGTAGCTATTGTTGAAACGAATAAAGAAGTTGGTAAACGCGAACATTATTTACACATTGCCATAGCTCCTACCAAAAACATGGAGCGGCTCGAATGGTTTGTGGAAAAAGCAACTGAAATAGGGATTGACGAGATTTCGTTGATTGACTGCCAGAATAACGAACGTAGTGTGGTGAAAACCGAACGACTGAATAAGGTGGCCATTTCGGCTATTAAACAAAGTATGAAAGCTTATTTGCCAAAAATAAATGAGGTGGTAGATTTCAAAACTTTTATCAATACGTTCCATTCGTTTGATGGATTGAAACTAATTGCACATTGCCGCACCGAACTATTTACCTCACCTCATAAACCTCATCTAAAAACATTAGTAAACCCTCCTGGCAATGCTTTGATATTAATTGGCCCCGAAGGCGATTTCACCTCGGAAGAAGTAAAACTTGCGTTGGACAATGGCTTTAAGGAAATAAGCCTTGGCGAAAGCCGACTGCGAACTGAAACTGCTGCTTTATTCGCTTGCGCAATTGTCAATTAAGAATTCAGAATTGATTTAGATTTAGGAATTAGGGTTTAGCACTCAGAATTTAGCTTTGTCTTCATCACTGAAGCATGAATCCTAAATATTATTATGCTTCAGTAAGTGTAAACGTTATATCGCCTGTTGTAGTGAGGTCGATGTTTTTTACGATTACAAATTTATTGTGCGTATCGCCTAAATCGGCAGGGATAATATTCACCGTGGTGTTAGCAAGCAAAGTGTACCAAGTAGTTGGTAATACTGCTGAATCGGCCGTAAGGCCAATTTCTAAATCTACCTCACGGTTATTTACCATTGTTACTTTATCTCCAGTTTTCCATTTGCGGCTGCATATTTTGCGCGAGCTTGCCATAGGCACTAATAGGCGGTATTCGCGCAGTTTGTCAGCTCTACGAATCAATTCCATAGGAAAAAAGGCTGTAGCCTTTGATACTTCTGGCAAAAACACCATCAATAAACCTGAATACACATACCACAATCCGGTTGTTGCTGCATCGAGAGCAATGTCAATGTCTGTCTTTCCTGATTTTACCGATGTTTTATCCGATGTTTGAGCAGTACCTAATGATTGATAAGTAGCAAGATAATTTTCTACAATGGTTTTAAGTGCTGCCAGCGAAGCATCACTGCCAATAGCTGTAACTAATGTAGACATTCGGTTGATATTCGACTGACGCGATTTTTTATAAAAACTAGTGTTGCCACCAGCCCAAAGCGTGTTGAATTTGGTAGTTCCTTTTTCGTATACATCCGTAATTTTGCGCCACCATATATTTACTTCGTCAGATATACCTGCCTCGAAAGTTTTGATGTCAGTTGTTTCGGCAGTTCGCTGATTAAAAGAAGCTTCGTGTCCAATGATTGCCTTGTTGAGACCTATGTTAATAGGTTTGTAGATGGTGTACAAATCAGCTATTCGGCTGTCCGATGCTTGATTTGCATTTAAAGTATCGTCTAGGAATTGTGAAATTTGTCCTGCTACAGAGTAGCTGCTTACCATTGCTCGTTTGAATGGATTTTTCTCTAAATTACTGCCTCTAGTTGCCATGCGATTAAAGTTGATTAAAAATTAATTAAATGATTAAAGATTTCTGTAATGCAAAATTAATAAGAAATTTTTAATCCAAAATCGAGATTTCTAAAAAAATTATTTGCAATAATTGCAAAAATCATCAAAAGGCTATAAAACTCCAAAACAACAATAAAGGGACCGACTGCTAAAATAGCAGACTACAAAACCGAAATGTCTGCCAATATGGCGAGGAACACAATAATTAT
>CAIWDF010000069.1 GCA_903911435.1 uncultured Bacteroidota bacterium | reverse complement strand
GATTGCCCTCCCGCTGGCGCTAGCGTGTTTCGCTAGTGCCGAATAGTAGGTGGTGCCCTCACCACCACATCTAGCGCTTAAAACATAGAACAAAAAAAACGGTAAACTAAGGCATTACTCATTAATTAGAAAAGAATTATCTTTGTAAAAAATAAAAGCATACACATGACAATTCAAGCACAAAAATTAGAGTTAGTAAAACTGATTTTAGATATTGATGATAAAACAGTTTTAAGTAATTTTCTTCAATTAGTTAAAGCTTCGAAAGAAGATTGGTGGGATAAAATTTCTGATAAAGAAAGAGCCTCCATTGAAGAAGGAATTTTGCAAGCAGACCACGGACAGTTGATTGCCCACGAAGAGGTGATGACGAAAATAAAAGCTAAATATAAGTTTTAATCTACAGTTCCAAATGGAGATTAAATGGACCGTAAAAGCAAAGCAGGATTACGATTCAATACTTGACTATATTTTTTCGGATTTCTCAATAAAAGAAGTTGAAAAATTTGTCAATTTAACCGAAGATACTTTATTCCTGATTTCAAAAAACCCACTTATGTTCCCTAAAGCAAAAACTAAAAATGTTCGCAAATGTGTTTTAGTAAAACAAGTGAATATATATTACCGTGTAAATAAAAACCAGATTGAAGTTTTAACTTTTTGGGATAACAGGAGAAATCCGAAAGGTTTAAAACATTAAGCCCTTGCAGGTGTTTTTTCACCTGCAAATAATAACAAAAGAAAAAACAAAAAAGGCTGTTTCAGTATCGAAACAGCCTTTTTGTTTTAAGAATCTTTAATCTTCTAATTCGGCACACATCACCCCTTGCCCCGCCACAGCACTTATCACATGCAAACTCGTAAGTCGGTGAGTAACCACTCGTAGTACTTTGTCGCAGTCGTCAAGGTCGATGTTCCATTTAATTACCTCCGGTATGTTCATCACCTGTTCAAGCTTTTTCACTTCGATTGGTTCAGTAATATTGGTTCTAAACACCAGAATTTGTGGTGGTTCTATTGCAATGGTGGAGTGGTTCATGGCTTATTGAAATTTATGCGCACACGAGCTACGGAATTTTTCTTTTTCTTCATCCGTCATCGAAGCCATGCGTTCTTCAAATTTTCTTTTCCAATGGTTGCGCATCGAATGGCGGCCACCACAGCGTCCTCCACGTCCATGAAACCCACCAAAAAGAATTTTTGATAATACAATGAGTCCTATGGCTTGCCAAAAACTAATGATGGGTCCGCTGAACAATGCCGGGATGAGCCAATTCCACAAATGCATGGTACCAAAGCCGAAGAGAAGAAAGAAGAAAATAACGGCTACTACTATTTTTACTGCTTTAAATAATTTAAATCTGTTTTTCATTTTTATTAAGTTTTAAGAAATTAGTTATAATGATTTATTAATCTATTTGTTTTTATTAGACCTCACCCCCTTCCCCTCTCCGAAGGAGAGGGTGACGAGAAGTGAAATCATTTTAGGTCGACTTTTGTTTCATTGTGTTTAGTCGTTTAACAATTCGTTGTATAAGTCTCGTAAATGTTGACGCAGAAAGGTTACCGCATAATGTTTTCGCGAAATAACCGTTTTGATAGGTGTGTTGGTGATGGTTGCAATTTGTTTCAAACTCATTCCTTCCAACTCGTGCATCACAAAAACGTCTTTTTGTTTATCAGGCAATAGCTCCAAGGCATCCGAAAGTTTTTCGGAAATGTATTTCAAAAAGACTTTGTCATCGGCAGGTGCATCGGCAGTTGCCAAAATATCGGCAAGCAGCAAGGGTTCGTTTTCATCGTCACTGGCCATCACTTTATTCTCTAATCGTTCTGGTTTTCGCTTTCTGTACCAATCTGTAATTTTGTTTCTAGCCACTCGATATAGCCAAGAAGCAACTTGTTCAATCACTTCTACCTCGCGCGATGATTCTACCAATTCGAAAAAGACGTCTTGCAATACATCTTCGGCATCTTCGGTAGATGGCATTTTACCGTTAATGAAACTAAACAACTTTCCCTTCTCGCGATGAATGGTGGTGTTCAGCTCTTCATTTTTCAGTTTACTATCGGTAACCAAATTCATTTTCTTTAGGACTTATACTGAGGTAGACGAATGAGAAGGAGAAATACTTTATTTTTTTTGAAGTTTTTTTAATTTTCTTTTTCATGCTTGATGGCTCTTACCATTTCGCGCTTTCCTGGAGGGCCTTGTAGGGTTTGTACCTCAAAACCGGCTCGTTTCAAAGCACGTTTCACTTCGCCTTTGGCGCAATAGGTCACCAAACATCCATTGGGCGCAAGCGCTGCAAACATCTTTGCAAAAACTTCGTCCACCCACATTTCGGGTTGCACACGAGGTCCGAAAGCATCGAAATAAATAAGGTGGAAAGAGGAAGGAAGCACCACTTCTTGAATGGTATTTTTAAGTTTAAGCAAAGTCATTTCATCCGACACTTGCACCTCTTCTTCCCACTTGCATTGGTGAAGTTCATGGTAAAGCACTGAAAGGGCTTCGTTGTTTAAACATTGTATATAATTGAGTTTTGCTATCAATTCCAAGTCTAATGGAAAAGCTTCGAGCGAGGTATAGTTTACTTTCCAATTTTCTTTTTTTGTTTCGATGGCAGTGAGTAATGCGTTCAACCCAGTTCCGAAGCCAATCTCAAGAACGTGTATGGGAGCAGGATGCAGCGGAGCAACCAAATGCAAACCAGCTTTGATAAACACATGCACACTTTCTTGAATAGCTCCATGTATGGAATGATAATGTTCGTCAAGGTCCTTTAAATACAAGGAATGCGAACCATCAGAAGTAACGACAATTTCGTGTTTCATTTTTCTTGAGGTCCTACCTTTTTATTACCAATCATCCATTGAGTAGTTTGCAATAGGCTATGCGCAAAGGTTTCTAAGGTATCTTTGAGTTGAGGAAAGATGGGTAAGTATTGATTTGGATCTTTGTTTCGGTAATGCAGCAAGTATTCATTGTCGGCAGCATAGTTGTGATACCAAAAGAAATCGTTGTTCACGCATCCAAGTCGGTCATCGGCACTAAAGGCAATGTACTTGCGACCTTCTTTCAACAAATCGACACCCATGGTATTATTCACATACGGCCGATTGAGCAAACCCATGATGGTAGGAAACACATCTATTTGTCCACCAACAGCAGTATTCAGAGCAGGTTTAATGAAGTGAGGAGAAAAAAGCAACAAAGGAATTTTATGATGAGATATATTCATTTCGTAACACTCGCGGTACCAACTACCGTGGTCGGCAACAAATACAAAGATGGTATTCGAATACCAAGGTTGAGCCGAAGCAAGTTTCAAAAACTTGTTGATTGACCAATCGGCATACTCTACAGCTTGTTGTTTGCGCTCTTTGGTTTTTGGCACAAAGCCATTTCCTTCGGGAATGTAAATGGGTTCGTGGTCGCTACCTGTAAGCACACTTGCCAAAAAAGGACGAGGAGATCTGGCCATGACCGAGATTTCTTGAATCACGTGTTCGAACAATACATCGTCAGGAACACCCATGGTGCTGTGCACTTCCGACAATGGGAAATCTTTTTGACCAATTATTTTCTGAAACCCATTCGATAATAAAAACCCCGACATGTTGTCGAACTGTTCGTCATGTGGACAAATGAAAGTGGTTTGATAATCGAATTTTGCCACGGTAGAAGCAATGCCTGTAAAAGGTTGATTGATGCTTTCGGTGGCTTGCATAGGTTGTTGATTCATCAATGCAGGCATACCGAACAAAGTAGAATAGATACCATTGAAAGTATGTATGCCTGCCGAAAAAACATTGGTAAACGTAGTTGAAACTTTCGAAAGGCTATCCAAATAAGGAGTCATGCTGATGGGGCAATCGTCTAATTTCATTTTCGAAAGTCCCATGCTTTCCATCATCACTATCACTACGTTTGCATTTAATGGCGGACCACTCACCTCTACCCTTCTTGCAATGGGTGAAGCAAACATCGAATCGGTAGAAATACCATATATTTTCTGAACATTACGAATGGCAACTTGGTCATCCATAAAATGTATTTTTTGGTTTTCTGGATTCAAGCTATTGGTGTAACTATTGAGAAAGGTAAACGAAGGATTTAATCCCAATTGATTTATAAAATTATTGTTTGAAATAAAAGCTGTACCCCAATGAATAGGGCTTTTGAGAGCTACTCGTCCACGTATGCCTATAAACAAAAATCCTAGAACGAATACCGAGAGGATCATTCGTCTGCCAAATTCTTTTGGAGTAAATTGTACTTCGTTGGTGTTTTTATCAAACACCAATTTCCTCATCTTCTTCACTTGTTTTATGGTAAAATAAATGAGTAGAATGAAAATACTAAGAAACACATAATTGATTTTATCTTCGAATACCATTTTCAACATAAAGAGCGGACTGTTTGTCCAATGAAGGATGGATACGGTGATGCGTGTTAAGTAATGTGCGAAATAAGGAACATCCACACAACTAATAAAAAATGCAATGCAATAAAACAGCAAAATGATGGATTCGCTGATACGGAATAGGATGATGGATAGTTTTATCCTTACACAATTAATAATGTTGAGCAGAGCTGGCAAAGCAAGTATGTATCCACTCACCACAGTGTCGAACCTGAAACCCATCAGAAAAGCTTGAGCAAGTAATGAAAATGAAATGTTTGATAATTGCTCGTATTGAGCAATAACAAGGACAATGCGTAAACAGGTAAAAATGAAAATACCGAAAGCGTATACCTTAAACAGATAGCGGATTTCGGAAGGTATGGATTGAAGACTCTTTCGTAATAATTGCATACTGACTTTTCCGAACAACTATTTACTCATTATTTTAAATTCAGTTCTTCTGTTCAATTGTCGGCCTTCTTCTGTTTCGTTTGTTGCAATCGGTTGTTCTTTGCCATAGCCTTTAAAACTGAGTCGTGCAGGTTTGATGCCAGCATTCACTAAATAATCAACAACAGCTTTGGCTCTGTTTTCAGAAAGGCCTAAGTTGTATTCGGCAGCACCTTTCGAATCGGTATAGCCTGCTATTTCTATTTTTATGGTTGCATTATCTTTCATTAGTTCGGTTAATCGCTGCAATTCGTTGGTAGATTCTGGACGTAATGTTGCTTTATCAAAATCGAAGAAAATATTTTTTAGCACTATTTTATTTCCCACTGAGACACTTTTTAAGGCCACATTCTTTTTCACTTCTTGAAATTCGGCTGTAGCAGGAATATCAAAATTTTCGGAATGGAATAGATAACCTTCTTTCTTCACTGCTATGCCATAGTTTTTGCCCGAAGGAAGCGATACAATGTATTTTCCTGTAGAACTATTCGAAAGGAAATTTGCAATCACTTCGTTCTTTTGGTTGTCCACAATTTCGATGGTAGCCTCCAAGGGATTCTTCATTACTTCATCCGTTATTACTCCCTTTAATAAAGTAAGTTGCGATTCTTTAATTTGAACAGGAGGAGCAATCACACTTTCTTGAATAGGTACTCCAACACTACAAAGCAGATTATCTTCGGAATTGAGAACCATTTGTTTTTCAGGACCTAAAAAAGTAACTCGATAAATATCTTGTTCGCCAAAACCATTCGCATTGAATGAAGAATAATAACCGTGTCGGCCATTGGCAGCCATCACAAAAAACACATCGTCATCAGGGGTATTGATTGGGTAACCAAGGTTTTCGGGTTCTTGCCAATTTCCATTTTCGAAAACAGATTTAAAAATATCGTATCCCCCCATGGTGTTGTGTCCCTGCGAACTGAAGAACAATGTTTTTCCGTCAGGATGGATAAATACACCTTCTTCGGCAAATTGCGTATTGATGGTAGGGCCAATGTTTGCGGCTTTTCCCCATTTACCTTTATCATCCATGTTCGACACCCAAATGTCTCTATCACCCAATCCATCCTCACGATTACTTACGAAATAAAGGGTTTTACCATCGGCAGACAAGGAGGCTGATGACTCGTGAAAATCAGTATTGATATTTTTATTGAGTTTCTCAGGTTTCGACCATGTGGTTCCAGTTAATGTGCTTTCGTAAATATTCCCATCTCCTTTGTCGTCTCCATAGACAAATAAGGTTTGTCCATCATACGACAATCCCATAGCCGCATCGTGCCGTTTGGTGTTAATAGGCTCTCCAATGTTTTGTGCTTGTGTCCATTTCCCATTTACTTTGTTCGACACATAAATATCTTCGAAATTTTCGTTTGTAAACTCATCCGTTCCCCCACCTGTGGTACTTGCTCTGCGCGAAGTGAAAATCATTTCTGATTCATCGGCTGTGATAAAAGGTCCGTATTCTCGGAATGGAGAATTGATGGCATCTCCCACATTGTCGATAAACACTCGAACAGGCTTAGTGGTGAATTTTTTCCCATTATTACATTCTTGAATTTTCCTTAATACTTCATCATAAATGTCTTTGTTCTCTTTCAAATTGGTTAAACTATTCTGGTACGCTTTGTATTCACCAACGGCTTTATCCCATTCCATGTTGAGATGATAGGCACGTCCGAGCGAATAATGAATAAGAGGATCGACATGCGCGTCCAATTTGTATGCTTTCTCTAAGTATGGAATTGACTTAAGTTTGTAATTAGAATACAAATAACACTTTCCGATTTTATTTTTTAAGGATGCATTTTCAGGATTAAATGCATTGGCCAACAAATAGGATTCTAGAGCTTGTTTATAATAAATCGTTCCTTGTTCGAAAAGTTTATCTCCTTTTTCAATATTCGCTTTAGCTTCTTTTAATTTATCTTTATTCTCTCTGAAATTTTCTTTTGAAAAATCGATGTTCTGAGCAAAAGATGAATTAGGTAGAACAAGCAATGAGATGATGATACTTATTGAAAGTATTTTTGAAAGATTCCAAGTGAGAAGAAAAGATATCTGTTTATCTTCTAGACTCCGTTTATATTTTGTGTTTGTTTTCAAGCTAGTTCTTCTATTTACAATTCCACATAAATCCTTTAGCCGATTCGATTCCTAATTCATTGGCTACTTCCCAATCGCTGCATGCACCTTCATCATCGTGAATCATTTCTTTTGCAATCCCACGATTCAAGTAAGCGTATGCATATTTTGGATTTAAGTCAATCGCTTTGGAACAGTCAGCAATACTACCCTTGTAATCTTTCAATTTGAATTTAGCGACAGCTCGATTGTTGTAAGCAAAATCGTAATCTGATTTAATTTTTATTGCCTTATCAAAATCTTCAATTGCAGCATTATAGTCTCCACTTTCAAGCTTTGCTCGTCCCCTATTATTATAAGCAATATAATATCCTTTTTTACGACTTATGGCTTCCGAATAATTTTTGATGGCATTTTCGAAATCGCCTTTTTCACGTTTCAAACTCGCAAGGTTGTTGTATGCGAAGGCAATGTCTGAATTAGCAATGATAGAATTTTGGTAATCTTTAATTGCTCCTTCAATATTGTACAACATCCGTTTGGCACTTCCTCTGTCGTTATAAGCGTAACCATAATCCGGTTTATAACGAATCGCTAAACTAAAATCTTCTATAGCCGCTTGATAATCGCCTTTCTCAAACTTGATGCCTCCTCTGTAATAATATGCTTGAGCATAATCGGGTTTGAGTTCAATGGTTCGTGAATAATCATCAATGGCGTCATCTTTTTTCCCAAGTTGATATTCAGCTTGAGCTCTGGCAAAATAGGTATCAGGTCGTTTTTCCAATACCAATGCTAAATTAAAATCATCAATTGAACCTGTGTAGTTTTTCATTTCAAATTTTGTAGTACCTCTATTATAATAGGCTCTCTCAAAATCAGCTTTCATGGAAATGGCTTTGTTCAAATCGTCTAAGGCATTCGAAAACTTCTTATTCTTAAAGTCGTCAATACCTTGATTATAGTATTTCTCAGGAGTTGGGATACTATCATCTAGCACTTTTGCTTTAATAGTATCCGATTGTCCATAGGAATGAAAAACAAAAATAAAAAAGAGTGAAAATAATATTGAAACACTTTTTAGATTCATATCATAAAATAATATCAGATGATAAAATTAGTAAGTTTTCTTTATAAATCGATAAGGGTTGTGACAGAATCCCCAATAATTTAGATTCGGCAGAAAACATAAAAATGAATCGACAATAAAAATGAATTCGCAATCAACAAGTTTAGAATCTTCCTTCAATGAGTTTTGCTATCATGAATGCCGTGCCGGCAGCCAAGGCTCCAATAACTGCAACCTTAAGTGCCCCTTGGAATGGATTCATTCCAGTGAGTTTTGATTTGAAGTATCCAAAAATCAAAAGACTGATGATGGCGAGTACGGCAGATAATTTCAAGCCTAAAATTCCATCATCTACAAAGAAATAGGGAGAAAGAGGAACCAAACCACCGACAATATAAGCAGCGCCAATATTAAATGCTGATTTACTTGCACGTTTAGGGTCAGGTTGATCCAAACCTAATTCGTGTTTCATCATGAATTTCACCCAACGGTCATCGTCTTTAATAATTTCGAGAGTTGCTTTTTCTTGAACTTCTTCACTTAATCCTAGTTCCGCAAAAAAGTCTTTCACTTCTTGTTTTTCAATATGTGGAAGTTCTTTCACTTCTTCATATTCCCTTCTTAGTTCGCTATTGTAATGGTCTTGTTCGGTCTTACCCGCAAGGTATCCACCTAATCCCATCGCTATCGAACCAGCTGCAATTTCGGCAATGCCAGCTATTACAATTAGATGAACATCCTTAACTGCTCCACTCAAACCAGCAGCTAACGCGAAAGGAACCGTGAGTCCATCACTCATTCCTATTACAATATCCATAAGTGTTTCCGAGCTAGTGAGATGATGTTCGGTGTGATGTAAATGAGTATCCATTTTGAGAGTTTTAGTGTTTAGTTGTCGGTCGATTCAAATTCTAAATATTAATAGTACTTTATAGTGGCTCCGGCGGGAATCGAACCCACATCAAAAGTTTAGGAAACTTCTATTCTATCCATTGAACTACGGTGCCAAATATTTTTCGACCATTCACTCTTCAGGTTCTACTTGGTTCAAGTGAAAGGCTATTTTAAAAAATAATGCGACAAAAGTAGCAAAAAGATGACAACAACATTTAGTATTGTATTTATTACAAAACGAATTGTAATTATTGGGCTTTATTGATAAATAACTTTCAATCTGAGCTAATATAGATAAAGAATTTGATTTTTAAAGTCTCAAAATAACGATTTATATTTCGTGGATATCAATTCTGAAGTTATAGAATAGGGAATACGTTATAAAAAAAGAAACTATATTTGAAGCAAATTATTCTATTCGAAAACTTACATATTACAAATAGAGGATACTATAGAATCAAACAAATTTATCATTCGATTTAGATGAAAATAGCGGAGAACACGGGCAAAATAGATGTAATAAATGGGTTAAGGGGCATCGCAATTATTGCTGTTATTTATCATCATACGATATTTAGTCACCTTTCTAAAATATTATTACATCCGTTAATTATTGGGAATGGATGGCTTGGTGTAAATTTGTTCTTTATTCTTTCAGGGTTTGTACTTTACAAGCCTTATTTTTTGAAATACAGAACATTTTCATCAAAGGCTGATGTTCTAGAATTTTACAAGCATCGATTTTTACGTATTTACCCTTTATTTTTCTTTGTAAGTATCGTCTCTGCTATTTTTCTTGCAAAAATTTCACCAAGAACCATATTACATCTTTTAGAAGTTTTGTCCACATTTTCGATGTTCGACACGAAGCAGTTTTTTCCTGATTTAAATCCTGTGTATTGGTCTTTACTTTTGGAAATTTGGTTTAGTATTTTTTTTCCAATTATTTTCTATTCGTTTTCTAGATATGGATTCAAACGAACAGCTATTTCTATCTTCATTTTTTCATTTCTGGTTCGATTTGGGGGAGGGTTTTACACAAACTTCAGCGCATACAACATCAATCCACTCAAAGATTGTGTTTTCGCGCGAATAGATGACTTTGTTTTAGGAATGGCGATATGCAAGCTGTTTTATGAAAAGAACAAAGTATTCAATATAAATAATATCTTACTCGTATTACTTTCATTGCTGTTTTTTATCGTGGGTTGTTTGGTGTGGGATGATGTTAATTATCTAGGTGGATTTAAAGAATTAATGATGGCTCTATCAAACAACTTAATTCAAATTGGTTTATTTCTTTTAATCATTGTTGCGTTGAAACAACACAATTTGGTGCATCGCTTTTTTCAACTAGGCTTTTTACAAGTATTAGGAATGATGTGCTTTAGTTTATACTCTTGGCATACTTTGATGGTTTGGTCATTCGACTTTTGGCATGGCTTTTCTATTTTAAAGATGATTAGCTTTTATGCATTCACTTTTATCATTTCTGCTTTAAGTTATAGATATATCGAATTTGGCTCTGAAAAAGATTGGAGAAAATTGTTTAAAATTAAACCAAGCAAGGTATAATGGAAAGGCTTACTTCCACTAAACAACTAATTCAATAAAGATTATTTTGTGAGCAACTTAAATCCTTTGCCATGAATATTAATCAATTCAATTGAAGGATCATCTCTTAGGTATTTACGAAGTTTG
>CAIWDF010000068.1 GCA_903911435.1 uncultured Bacteroidota bacterium | reverse complement strand
TGAAAAAAATTGAAAGCTCCGTAGGAGCGAACTGTATAAATCGGGTCGCTCCTACGGAGCTTCTTGTTCATTTGGCTTTATTTTGCTACAAACTGTATGCTCCTACGGAGCAAATATGACTATTAATGCGTAAGATAGCTTTGCTTTGCCAAAAATAGAATGCTCCTACGGAGCAAAACGTTCAAAATATAGATACCTCCTCGTTATTTGAGGTTGTATTTGGCTTTGTATTTCAGGTAAAGGTCTTTTTGTTCGTTTTTTAGGTTGATAGAACGGCCTTTGATGAAGGCAAAGAGGAGGTTATTGGTGCGCATATCAAGCGCATCGCCCGATGAGATGAATAAAGTGGCATCTTTGCCTTGCTGCAAGCTACCTGTGGTGGCATCGATGCCCAATATGCGGGCAGTACTAAGGGTAATGGCTTGCAAAGCTTGTTCGGGGCTGAGGCCATAGGCCGCTGCGGTGCCAGCAATGAATGGCAAATTGCGAGTTCCCATGGCTTCCATGTCGCCTTCGTTGTTCAAACAGTAGAGAACGCCTGCTTTTTGGAGGCGTGCAGGCAGTTTGTACATGGCATCCACGTCTTCTTCGGGATGTTCGGGCAAGGAATGCAAGCGAGCCACTACAACGGAGATGTTGTATTGGCGCAAAAGGTCGGTTATCATCCATGCGTCTTTGCCTCCCACAATGGCGATGTGGTGAAGGTTATAAGGTTTTACAAAATTGATGGCTTCTACCATTTCTTTCACATCGTTGCTATGAATAAAAAGCGTTTTGGAGCCATCAAATAGGCCAAGCATGGCTTCGAAGCGAAGGTTTTTTTCGGATTTATCACTCGTTTGTGCATAAGCCAGCGCATCATCGAAAAGTTTTTTCAATTCGTTGGTTTGTTTGAAATACTCTTTGTTCTTTTCGTAAGGGCCGTACACACCGTTGTCTTCATCAATGAGTTTTCGCGAAATCAATCGAGGCCAATTGATGTGAATGCCGTCATCCACCTTATAAGCGGCATCTTCCCAGTTCCATCCATCGAGCATAACGATGCTCGAAGTTCCTGAAACCAGCCCTCCGCGAGGAGTAACTTGTGCAAGCAGAATACCATTGGAACGAACGGTGGGAATTATTTTCGAATCGGTGTTGTAAGCAATCAACGAACGGATGTTTGGCAATGTAGAACCTGTCTCAGCAAAGTCGCGGGTGGCACGCACCGCATCTATTTCGGTAAGGCCAAGTGTGGAGTTGGGAGCAATGAATCCGGGATAGATGTGTTGGCCCGTAGCATCAATAATTTCGTCATATCCGGCTTTGTCAACCTTCATTTTAGAGGCATCGGCCACCAAATTTAGTTTACCATCTTTTATTCCGATGAACGAATTGGCAATCACACTGTCGTTTCCGAGATGCGCCTTTCCGTTAATGATGAGTATGCTTTTAGTTTGAGCCGATGCCATCACGTTAATGAAGATGACAAGGATGAATATCGATTTTCTCATAATGCTTTTTGTGTTGCTCGTTGTATAATGTTGTTCGTATTGACTATTTAAGTGATGCGTTTGGTCGTTTTCGTGTTCGGTTTACTCAGCTTTCATATAGTTCGCTTCCATATCATCGCAAGTGTATAGCTTTTGAGGTTTCGGCATTGGTTTTTGCACCGGAGCACCGCCTTTTTTCTCATCCAGCATTTTCTGAATGATGCGTGCACGTTCTTTCTGAATCTCCACGCGAAGCTTTGCATCTTCTTCGTTATCGTAATAAATAATTCCGTCCACAATTGTTTTCTCCACTTTGGCATATATCGATAAAGGATTGTCGGACCACAGCACCACATCGGCATCTTTACCCACTTTAATGCTACCTACCTTCTTATCGAGGTGAAGTAATTTAGCCGGATTGAGGGTAACCATCTTCCAAGCGTCTTCTTCGCTCGTGCCACCGTATTTCACCGATTTAGCTGCCTCCTGATTCAGTCTTCTTTCCATTTCGGCATCATCAGAATTGATAGCAGTAACCACTCCCATTTGATTTAATAGCGAAGCGTTGTAAGGAATGGCATCTTTCACTTCCATTTTATATGCCCACCAGTCGCTGAACGAAGAAGCGCCAATACCACGGGCTTTCATCTTGTCAGCCACCTTGTATCCTTCGAGAATATGTGTAAACGTATTCACCTGAAAGCCCAACGAATCGCCAACATGCATCAACATATTGATTTCGGATTGAACATACGAGTGGCAAGTGATGAATCGCTTTTTATTTAATATCTCAGCAATGGTTTCAAGCTCCAAATCTCTGCGAAATGGCGCAGCCGAAGCTTTCGATTTGTCCGACAATGCTTGAAAAGCCTTTTGTTTGGCATCATATTCTTTCGCTCTAGTGAAATAATCGTAATAAACTTGTTCAACTCCCATGCGCGATTGAGGAAAACGAACCGTATTGAAGTCGCCCCAATTGCTTTGTTTCACATTTTCGCCCAAAGCGAATTTAATAAAACCATCTGCCTTGTCGAATTTCATGGCTTCAGGCGATTTTCCCCATCGCAATTTGATAATAGCCGATTGCCCACCAATAGGATTTGCCGAGCCGTGCAATAGTTGTGCTGTGGTTACTCCACCTGCCAACGAACGATAAATACTAATGTCTTCGGAGTTGATGATATCGCCAATTCTTACTTCGGCACTCGAAGCTTGTGTGCCTTCGTTCACTCCGTTCGAGATAGCAATGTGCGAATGTTCGTCAATAATACCTGCCGTAAGGTGCTTACCAGTTCCATCAATTATCTTGGCATAAGCCATTTTTGGAACATTGATATCATCGGCAATACGTACGATGCGCCCTTCGGTCATGTACACATCTTGATTCTTTAAAATTCCTTCGGCCTCGTTGGTCCACACTGTAACATGTTTAATCAACACCGCATCGTATCTGTTTTTGAAATCTTTTATCTTCTGTTGAAAAAATCCGTCTTCATCTTCCTGTGGAGTTCCATAAGCTGTGAATGGATAAATGACTTTACCGAAGCTTGGTTGTTTTTTAACGGTATCTTTTTTGGCAACCACCGCCAAAGCCGATTTGTAATTGGCTGTCCAATCTATCCAATCACCTTCGGGGGTTTGTCCTTTCCCTGACATTTTTAATGGTTCGGTAGAAATGTTTCCACTCAAGCGAATGGTTCCTTGCATATCCTTTGGATTAAAACTAAGTGTGATATTGTTTCCGAGAATAGCAATGCTTACTGGTGTTTTGGCGGTATCCGATACGAGTTGAGCTTTCGGTTTATCCACATCGCCTTCTATCTTCAATAGCAAATTCAATTTCTTGTTGTACGAAAAATCGTAATTACCTCTAACATCCACCATGTTGTAATCATTGATTTTATAAAGGTTTCCTTGAATCCAGTTTTCGTAGATAATTGTTTTCTCATCAAACAAGTTTCCAGAAGTGATGATGAAGTTGGCCATCATTCCCGATTTAAGACTTCCCACTTTGTCGGCAACATTCAGCATTTGTGCAGGTATAGTGGTAAGGGCTTTTAGCGCTTGCTGTTCAGATAATCCAAAAGCAATTGCCTTGCGTAGATTTTTCCAAAACTCCTTTTTATCTTTCAAATCAGCAGTAGTGATAGCAAATGGCACATAGTATTTCTCCAAAGCAAAAGCGTTTACAGGAGCCATTTCCCAGTGCTTTAGTTCGGTGAGCGATACATTAGAAGCATCGTAAGCATCTTCTACATCAAAAGCAGATGGGAAATTGAGTGGAATAATGAATTTGCAATTGGTAGCTTTTATATCCTCCAATCGTTGGTATTCGTTTCCACATCCTTTGATGATGTAGTTCATTTTAAATTCATCAGCTATTTTGTCGGCACGCAAAGCATTCAACTTATCGGTGGTTTCAAATATCTGCGGAAGTGTTTGCAAATTGTTGAAAGCGTCTAATGAAATGTTGTATTCCTTTTTTTCTTGTGGTTTATCGTTTTTGTACCATGCAGCATCTAGGTATGTTTGTCGGAGCAATGCAATAGCTCCCATTAATGAAGAAGGATAGTCTTGTGTGGATATGCCTTTGTCGAACGAAAGCATGGCTGCTGCTCTATCGCGCACAATTAAATTGTTTTCCTTTCCATCAGCCAGCGAAACCACTGCTGCACTTCCTCGAACGATGCCATCTTTCTGGAAAGTAAGCACTGTCCCGAAACCTAGCTTTCGCATATCGTCAGCTGTGGTAGCATTACTCACAAAAAGTTTATAGGCTTCTACATCAGCTTTCACCGCTTGGTTCCATCCGTATGCACCTTTTGTATTGCTTTCCATTTGAGGCAAAGGCATAAGTCGTGGACTTGGTTTTGGATCGGCAATTCCGTAATTGGTATACGCATCAATCAAGGACGGATAAATTGATTTTCCTTTTAAGTCGTACACCACCGCTCCTTTTGGTACCGACACTTTGGTGCCTACTTCGAGTATAATTCCATCTTTGATAACAAGGGTTGCGTTCGCCATGCTTTCATCCGCACTAACTACAATATTGGCATTGGTAAATGCATAAATTGAATGTACTTTATTAATAGTGCCATTTACAGGAAAAGTTTCCTGTGCCAAGGCTAATGAAGTGATTACAATAAAAAACGAGAAGAATATTTTTTTCATATATAAATGAAGTTTATGCGAAATTGAGCGGAAACAAAAATAGTATTTTATATACGATACGACTGAATATTATTATGAACGGTAAAAACAAAGGATTTTTATTACTTTTGACGGCTCAAAATATAAACCAAAAATAAATCCCTATGTACAAAGCACTATTTTACACTCATCTTGTTTCAGTAAATATTTTTTTATTTGCTTATTTAATTAAAACCATTCTTCTGGTTGCTAACAAAAAAGAAGCATTAGCAAAATTCACCAAAGCATTCAAAGTTCCCGAAATGATTCTTAGCACGCTGTTTCTAGCAACTGGTATTTATTTATTGATGCAGATGGGAACAACCAAATTATTAATCATCAAAATTTGTGTTGTTTTAATTTCCATTCCCGTGGCCATTGTTGGATTCAAAAAAGGCAACAAAGTACTTGCTGTATTATCGATGTTGATGATTATATCAGCATACGGATTGGCGGAAATGAACAAAAAGAGAATTGAAAAACAAACCATCGACCCTACATTGTCCGACACCAATGCGTTCAACTACGATATACAAAAACACGGTGAAGCATTGTACAATGCATATTGTGTAAACTGCCATGGTGCCGAAGGACACAACGGAGTAGGCGGAGGTGCCGACTTAACCATTTCCAAAAAGAGTTTTAAAGAAATGGCCGACCAAATAAGTTCAGGTTCTAGCTCAATGGCACCTTACAAAAATGTAATGAACGAACAAGAGATAAGTGCGGTGGTAACTTACATTGTAACGTTTAAGAAATAATGACTTGGTGAAACTAGAAAGTGAAGAGCTTTCTAGTTTCAAACTTTCAACTGAATGCACGATACCAGCACGAAAAAAGAAACAGCCGTTTTAATTGGCTTGATTAACAAAAATCAAGACGATGAGACCATCATCGAATACCTTGACGAGCTGGAGTTTTTGGCTGATACTGCTGGTGCTGAAATAAAAAAACGTTTTACTCAGCGGCTCGAACACCCCGACACACGCACGTTTATAGGTTCTGGGAAATTAAACGAGGTGCGAACCTTTGTGAACGAAAACGCTATTGACATTGTTATTATTGACGATGAACTGAGTCCGGCTCAACAACGAAACATAGAGAAAGACATCAACACCAACCCTAAACATAAAATAAAAGTACTCGACCGCACCACTTTAATCCTCGATATTTTTGCTTCGCGTGCACGCACTGCGCATGCTAAAACACAGGTGGAGCTTGCACAATATCAATACCTATTGCCTCGATTGACCAAGATGTGGAGTCACCACGATAGGATTAAAGGGGGGATAGGTATGAAAGGTGCTGGTGAAAAAGAAATAGAAACCGATAGACGGATTGTACGCGACCGTATATCGTTGCTCAAAGAAAAGCTAACCACCATCGACCGTCAGATGGAAACTCAGCGCAAAAGCAGAGGCGAGCTGATACGTGTTGCATTGGTAGGCTATACCAATGTTGGCAAAAGCACCATCATGAATTTGCTGAGCAAGAGCGATGTGTTTGCCGAAAACAAATTGTTTGCAACCTTAGACACCACCGTGAGAAAAGTGGTGATTGAAAATCTTCCTTTCCTTTTGTCCGACACTGTTGGGTTTATTCGAAAACTACCTACTACTCTTGTTGAATCGTTTAAATCAACATTGGATGAGGTAAGAGAAGCTGATATACTTTTGCACATTGTTGATATTTCGCATCCAAGATTCGAAGATCAAATCATGGTGGTGAACCAAACCCTTACTGATATTGGCGCTGGCGACAAGCCTGTTATCATGGTGTTCAACAAAACAGATGCATTTACTTTTGACGAAAAGGATGAAGATGACCTTACTCCTATCACTCGAAAAAACATATCGCTTGAACAACTCGAGAAAACGTGGATGAATAAAATGGAAGCTACTTGTCTTTTCATTTCAGCTATCAACAAGGACCATATTGATGAGTTCAAAACGGTGCTATACGATAGAGTGAAAGCCTTGCATCAAAAGCGCTATCCTTACAATAAATTCTTGTATTAATTTTTATTTGATTTTTTCAAAATCAAAAACCTCTCACTAAAATGCTTTGGGGCTAACCACTAGCAACGAACAACTATTTAGGATATTTCTTTAAACGGAAATGTGTTCTGAATCCGCCTTTGCGGGTAAATTCATCAAAATCTTTGTCGCTGAGGTGTACAAGATTATTAAAACTACGGTTGGTATCCAATGCAAATTTCTTTAAGTCGTCAGCATCTTCTTTGTTGGTATTGTTAAGGCTAATGGATTTATCTTTATTCACTACAAGTTGATATACCTCCCAATCGTTGTTGTCCACCTTATGGTTGAGGTAATACACATCTTTGTACCATTTCACCACATCTTCTTTGGTAAGATTGAGAATGGTATCCACCGACTTTTCTTCGTACACCACGTATTTTCCTTCTAGCTTTTTCTTGTTCGAGCTGTGTTTGTGCGACAAACGTGCAGTGTCGGATTTGGCAAGCAAGTAATACGAATCGCTCACCATGGTATAATATAAAAGCGATTTCGAGAAATTAACTTTCACCGAGAACAGATTGGTGGAGTCGCGCTTTTTGTATAGGTCTTTAAAATAATAAGCATTGTAACAAACTTCCTCTTTTTCGATAGGTAAAATACTATCGGCAAGGTAATACGAGCCCAAGAGGTCGGCACTCAATTCCTTTTGTGGCTTGCCACCATCGGGTGTTACTTTATCGAAATGCACACCTGTGCAACTTGCGAAAACGATGAAGAGAATGGGAATAAGTTTTTTCATTTGCTCCACAAAAATACTAATTTTTAATTGCATCTCCTTATTTTCAATAAAAAAAAGAAAGGAATAAAGGTGATAAACAACATAAGGATGAACTAATATTTATCATAAATTTGGAATAAGTAAAAAGCCTAACTTTGCGACTCAAAAATCGAAATTATGAAAAGAGAAAAATCAGAAGAATTATTTAAAAAAGCACAAGCATACTTTCCAGGAGGGGTTAATTCGCCTGTTCGCGCATTTCGCTCGGTTGGTGGCACTCCACTATTTATATCAAAAGGAAAAGGTTCGCATATATGGGATGCTGATGGCAACGAGTTTATTGATTATTGTGGCTCGTGGGGCCCATTGATACTTGGCCATGCCAATGCTAATGTGCTTAAAGCAATAAAAGAAACGGTAGAAAGCGGTACTTCGTTTGGCGCACCTACAGCGCTCGAAAACGAATTGGCCGAACTGATATTATCGAACAATAAATACCTCGAAAAAATACGTTTTGTAAGCTCGGGTACCGAAGCCGTTATGTCGGCCATACGTTTAGCACGTGGGTTTACCAAACGAAACAAAATATTAAAATTCGAAGGTTGTTATCATGGCCATTCAGATGCTTTACTTGTAAAAGCAGGTTCGGGATTGGTAACCTTTGGCAACACCTCATCGGCTGGTGTGCCCGAAGCGGTGGTGAACGAAACCATAGTGGTATCGCTCAACAACGAAGAGGCCGTGAGACAAGCTTTTGCTGAGTTCAAAGACCAAATTGCTTGCATCATTGTGGAACCAATACCGGCCAACAATGGTTTGCTTTTGCAACGAAAAGAGTATTTACAATTTTTGCGCGACATCTGCACCGAGAACAAAACGCTGTTGATTTTTGATGAAGTAATCAGCGGATTCAGAGTGGGGTTTACGGGTGCTGCCGGATATTACAACATACAGCCCGACATCATTACTTACGGAAAAATAATAGGTGGCGGTTTGCCGGTGGGCATGTACGGTGCATCGGCAGCGCTTATGGATAATATTTCGCCTCTTGGCAACGTGTATCAAGCGGGTACACTTAGTGGAAATCCGGTAGCTATGGCTGCTGGTATTGCTCAACTTACCGAGTGTTTGAAACCTGGTTTTTACGAACAATTGGCCGAGAAAAATAAGTTCTTGATTGCCGAAATCAACAAACAACTTAGTCCTTCGCCTCTGAATCCTAAGTTCTTTACCATTGGAGGCATTTTCTGGATAGCTTTTACCAATCAAGAACACATTCGCACTGCCGAAGAAATAAACCCCGATTCGATGAAATATTTCAAAATACTTCACAAAGAACTATTGGAAAGAGGCATTTATTTAGGTCCTTCGGGCTACGAGGTTGGTTTTATTTCCGAAGCACATACTCAGGACGATTTGATTAAAACGGCTAAAGCTTTTGCCGAAGCTATGAAAGTAGTGGTGGCTTAGGGGTTAGTTTTTGGGGAGGCATTAGCGAATAGCGATTAGGTAATAGGGATTTTTACCGCGAAGGCAGAAAGGCGCAAAGGTTCATAATAAGGCAATAGCGAATAGGGATTAGGTAATAGGGCAAACGCAACTAAAAAGCCCCTCACATTTCTGCTCAGGGATTTTTCTAATGCCTATTCGCTATTGGCTATTCACTAAAATGAGATTTCTCACTGCGTTCGAAATGACGAAATCTCTTTGGATGAAGAAGAAAAAGGAAAGGCGGCTTTGCCGCCTTTCCTTTTTCCTAGCCTTTGATAAAAATGGTGTCATTCCAAACGCAGTGAGGAATCTCATCTAATTTTGAAGAATAGCAATCATAATTTTGATTCACCACTGAGGCAGAAAAACGCAAAGAGAAAATCCACAATTCACAATGTAGAATTCGAAATTTTGGGGTTTAGATTCATTCTTCGTTAAAAAAGAGCAAAAACAAATTTTGACGCTCTTGTGTTAAATGATTGATAATGAATAATAATTGCTCGAAATCTGTTTTGGTTTTCTCTCAAAACCACCATTATGTATAAAAATGTGAAAATAATACATAAAGTTCGCAACTTTATGCATTGTGGAGCGAATATTATATATAAAGTTTAGAATATTATGTATAAAATTCACTCCACGATACATAATATTGTGAAAATAATGCATAATGTTTACAATATTATGCATTATTTTCACTCCATTATATATAAAGTTCACAACTTTATGCATAAAGCTGGCGACTTTATGCATAATTATTGGAAATTCAGTTTTGATTATAAAAGCTAGTCCTCAGAATACTTTTTTAAAACTAAATAATGCTTCAACCCTACTAAACAAAATCACTTTTTTTTGACTTTAAGGGAACTGACGAACTTAGTTTTAAGTGTTAAAATGTTTTCCGACTAATTGATTTTTGAAAAATTTGGAAACAAGAACTCAATTGGCCGTTTGAAGATTTTCCGCTTTAAAGGAAAAAGGATACTTATATATATAGTATATTTGGGGGATGAAAAGAATTGCCCTTTTTGTTTTTTCCTCCTGAAGGGGTATGGGCAAAACTTAGTGCCGAATCCAAGTTTTGAAATTCTTCGCCAATGTCCACGGAAGAAATTGGTGAAGGAGTAACTTTCTTTACGAAATACGAATCAAACGAATTTACGAATTCGGGTTTAGAATTTAGTACTTAGAATTTAGAATTTTCTCGTTGCGTCTTTCTGCCTTCGCGGTAACTTCCCAACTTGCCATTACGAATTACCTTCGAATAATGAAAGTTTACCTTAATAATTTGGTTTATATAAAATAAGTTAGCAGTTTTGTCCTTCCATTAATTCTCTAACAATTTAATACTATGATTAAAAAATTACTATTCACGTTTGCTATTGTTCTGCTGAACGTAGCCATGTATGCAAAGCCGGTAGACATTACTACTGCTAAAACCATTGCTATTAATTATTATAAACACTATGCCAATAGTGCTATAACTGATTACAGCATTGCCAACCAATTGACCGAAAAAAACGGAAACACCAATGCGTATTATATTTTTAATTTCGCAGCAGGAGGTTTCGTAATGGTAGCCGCTGACGATGCAGCATTGCCAATTCTCGGTTTTTCTGACGAACAAAACTTCGACCCTAATCATGTTCCTGAACTGGCTCATGCTTTTTTCGATTCGTACAAAAAAGAGATAGCAAACATTGTTGCCTCACATTTGCCAAATGCTGAAACCAAAACAGAATGGGAAAAAATAAGAAAAGAAGCGTTTGAAAAGAGCACCAATGCAGTTACTCCTTTGCTTGGAACAGGTACCAATGCTATTATCTGGGACCAAACATCGCCATTCAACCTTCAATGTCCAGGCGGAACTCCGACAGGATGTGTTGCTACATCGATGGCTCAAATCATGAGAAAATGGAATTACCCAACCACAGGCACCGGTTCTCACTCTTACACCTCATCGGGTTACGGAGTTCAATCAGCCAACTTTGGTGCAACCACTTACAACTGGGCACAAATGCCCGTTAATTATTCAAGTTCAAATACAACTCAGAATAATGCTGTTGCTACTTTAATGAAACATTGCGGAGTATCGGTAGATATGGATTACCAACCAGCTGGTTCGGGAGCTATTTCTTACAATGTACCTCCAGCATTTATCAATTATTTCAATTATCAACCAAGTGCCGAAGTAAAAAACAGAGCATCGTTTCCTTCTGATGCACTTTGGATGGCTTTGATAAAAGCAGAATTAGATGCTGGTCGTCCACTATGCCTTACAGGTGATGATAATGGAACAGCAGGTTCGGGTCACCAATGGGTATGCGATGGATACAATGCATCAAGTTTGTTTCACATGAACTGGGGTTGGGGCGGTTCGTCAAATGCTTATTTTGCGTTGACATCGTTGAATCCATCTGGTATGATATTCAATTCCGACCGTCAAGCCATCATTCGTATCACTCCTTTTTCAGGCGTATCGCCAATTGCTAACTTCAATGCTTCGGCTATTATTCCTGCGGCAGGCGCACCAGTCGATTTCAACGATTTATCATTAAACGGTCCTACACAATGGCTTTGGACATTCGATGGCGGAACACCTGCTACCTCTACCTCACAAAACCCTACCGGAGTAACCTTTGCTACCAACGGATACCATGTAGTATCATTAAAAGCAACCAATGCAAATGGTTCGGATATTAAAACAAAAGAGCGTTATATTAAAGTAGGTGGAGCACCAACTGTTTGGATTAAACAAAATTCGGCTTTTGCTACGGCTTCAAGAGGAATCGACCAAATTGATATAGTAGATGCAAACACCGTTTGGGCTAAGGCTTATGATGGTACCAACCCAACAGGATACATCAGAGAATTCACTAGAACCAACAACGGAGGAACCAATTGGAATCCAGGTTCTATTAGTTTTACCAATTCTACAAACTATGGTGTATCTAATATTTATGCCTTCAGCTACGATACTGCTTATGCATGTATGTTCCCTACAAGCGGGACAGGTGGAGCCATTGTAAAAACGAATGATGGAGGAACCACTTGGAATCTTCAATCGGGTGCTACTTTTACTAATTCTTGGGCCGATTTTGTTCATTTCTTTGATAGAAACAACGGTGTAGCTGTTGGCGACCCTACTGCTACCACTGGCAACGACTTCTTTATCTATACCACATCCAATGGAGGAACCACTTGGACACAGGTTTCAAATTCGTCCATTCCTAATTGCCAAACAGGCGAAGCTGGTATTGTAAACTATTACGATGCTGTGGGTAATACCATTTGGTTCATCACTAATAAAGGGAGATGTTACAAATCAACCAACAAAGGGGTAAATTGGACAGTTGCTAGCACAGGGTTTACTAACGTTTACACTATTCATTTCAAAGATGCCAATGTGGGTATTGCAGTAACCGATACTACTCCAGTAGGATTTAAGAAAACCATTGATGGAGGATTAACATGGCAATCGTTCACTCCAGCAGGATACGTGGTAAAAGCACCAAAAATTGCTTTTGTACCAGGCACCACCGCTACTTGGGTAGATGTTGCAGCTTACCCAAGCAATGGTTCTACTTATAGCACCAACGATGGAGCAAATTTCATGAACGTGGATAGTGGTTCGGTTGCATTTACTTCGGTTGCTTTCTGGGATTTCAACACTGGTTGGGCTGGTAGTTTCAATGCAAGCGCTACCGATGATGGTATTTATAAATGGAACCCATCGGCACTTACCGTTGGTATCAATTCGCCTGCGGCTTCCGAAGGTAATATTTCGGTTTATCCTGTTCCATCCAAAGGTATTATCAACATAGGTTTGGGTAAAATGGACGATGACAATATGACCATCACAGTATATAATCTATTAGGAGCTAAAGTACTTACCGAACAAGTAAGGGCTATCTCTAACGATGTTATTCAAATTGATTTGTCGAACAAAGAACCTGGACTTTACTTCGTGAACATTAACAATGGTGGAAAAAACATCACCAAAAAGATTCAGATTCAGAAATAGTATTCTGATTAACCTAAAACAAAAACGTCCCGTTCTGATTTAGAACGGGACGTTTTTGTTTTAAATAAGTGCTGCTAGTCCACTACATACATGAGGGTTAAACTGAATTAATAGTTGGCTTTTGCCAATAATAGATTTGATATTTGTTTTCTATACGTATCTCCTATCGCTATTTCTTTCCCAGCAATAGAGATGATTCTTTTACCAAAATGTTCGATACGGCTAAATGGAATAATGTACGAACGGTTAACTCTAATGAATTCCTTTTGATTCAGCTTGGTGTGAATCTCTGTCATCGTTGTTTTGGTGATTACTTTTTTCTGGTTTTCAAGGAAAATGGTAACATAATCGCCCAAACTTTCGAGAAATAGAATTTCTGAAGGCTTCAATATTTTCAAACTATAATCGGCACGCACACATAGCTTCTCTTCTTGAACTGAGGTAACTTTGTTTTGAAGAAAATTGGTATACTTCTGAGCCTTGCTCACCGCCAATTCGAATCGGTTTACTGAGAAAGGTTTCATGAGGTAGTCAATAGCATTCATATCAAACGCTTCGGTAGCCAAAGTCAAGTCGGACGAGGTAAAGATAATCGCCTTCTGTTGTTCCTGATGTTGCACTATTTTTCTTCCCGATTGAATACACATTGCAATATCCACAAAAACAAGGTCAACTGGAAATTTTCGAATGTATTTCAACGCCTTCTCGTACGAAGTAAAGGTCTTTTCCAAATTGATGCCATCTGAAGTGGAACATAAGTTTTTTAAAACCACTAAGGAGTTTTCATCCGAATCAATTGCAATAGCTCTTATCATTTCTATAAATTTTAAATTATGAATATGAAACCTGCAAATATTCTCAGGTGTCTATTTTCAATAGAGCGAATAAATAAGGATATGGTTGGGTGGAATTAAAAATAAATTAAACTTTTTCTTTTGTCTGGGAACAATCAAAAGAAAGTTGTTGAACCTCCTTTTGTAAAAGGATAAATAATTTAGAGGATAATCGAGGGAATAACTTTAAAAGTGAAAGTTCAAACCTACCGAACCCGATATGGATGAAGGGTACGTTTTATAGGTAGTATTCTTATTAATTGAAGTAATGGCTTGAGAGAAAGTCGGCTGAGCAAAAACCGAGAAACGATTAAAAATACGATATTGAACACCAATAGCTATCATCCCATTAAAATTATAGTTTCTTAAGCCACTTATTGATGTAGAATATAACGCACCTGTATTGTTATAAGTAATATCTGCCTGCTGAGATAATAGTATATTCGTTGAGAAACCAATAGAAACCATACCACTCAAACGATTTTTTCCAAATTGATACTGACATGCTAACGGTACACTTAAATATTTAAGTTTTTGTGTGGCGGTAACACTTAGGATAAGCGTGTCTCTACCATGGTCTTCACCATCTTCTCCTTGATAAGTGTTCGGAGCATAGTAAGTTGGGAAACTAATCTCCCCATAAGAAGTAGATAAATTCACCTGAGTAGGATACACCGCTGGTACAAGATGTTCTTCTTCTTGTTGTTCGACAACTGTTGACTTATTATAATTAAACGAAGTGGATGTGGATGAATAGACAATATTTGTAAAAACAGTCCATCTGTTTGCTAATTTATATCCGAATCGAATACCTGTTGAATAGGTATAATTTTGATTTTCGTTTAAAGCTGAACTTTTAGAATTCGTATCAATAAGCGTAAACACTTTTTCAGGAGAATAAACCAAACCTACGAAGAATTTATAATCTTGAATCGGCAATAAAGACGCTGCAGCTGCCGCAGTGTCAACCTTTAAAGTTCCTAGAGGAGAAACTTCTGGTTTAACTTCCGTCTGAACCGAATCGACTTTCACTATCTCTAATTGTTCTGGTTTGTTTTCCTCCAATTTCACAGAACTGTTCAACACCTCAGCGGGTAACACTTCTGGATGTTTTACATCAGGAACTTCAGGTGTAGTAACTATTGTTGGTAACATTTCTTCAACTGATTTTTCTACTATTTCTATCGGATTAGTTTCTGCAATTGTTTCTTCCTTATTTGTATTCAACACAGCAGGCTCTGGAGTTTCTTCCATTGGCTTGACAATCTCGGGAAGCGTTGATTGCTCTATAGGTAGATTACTCTCCAACTTCAAATCATCAACAACTGGCTCCTTTTGCTCCTCTTCTTTTACGGTTGGAACTTGTGTTTTAACCACGGCAATTATAGGAGCAGAAACTTGTTCCTCTACCACTAAGTTCTGCTCTTCCTTTTTCACAGACAGCGCTGCTATTGCAGGAGTATTCGAATTGGGATTTGCTGCCGTTGCTTGTAGTTTATTAACAAGGATGCGTGCTGTTACTTTAGTATTCTCTTGAGTTGCTATCAAAGCAGTGTTTTCAACCTTATTTAAAGTTGTGGTATCTCTTGTTTTGAAATGATTAAAGAACAAGACGGATAATAACGTTACGGCAACGGTGCTTGAAGCAACCGAAAAAACCAAAAGCTTTTTATACCTCATTTTTAATTTGAGGTGTTGCTGCTTTTCCAAATTATTTTCAATAGAATTCCAGACCATTGATGATGGTTGCATTTCAGCAGGATCAACTAATTCTCTGAAAAGGTTATCTATATCTTGGTTTAATTCGCTCACTTAATGTTTGCAGCTAAATCGTATTTATTTGTTTTATCAATCATTTTTTTTAACAATGTCCTAGCATCCGATAGGTTCGATTTCGATGTTCCTTCCGAAATGCCCAATTGTTCAGCTATCTCTCGGTGTTTCATTCCTTCAAACGAATAAAGGTTGAACACCATTTGATACGAAGGAGGCAATTGTTGAATCATATTTACTAACACTTTAGCTCCTATCTGATCATATACATTTTCATCGGATGCTATTGAGTAATGAATTTTTTCGAAGTTGATGATTACTTCGAAAGGATTCGTTTTCTTAAACTTGGCAATGGCTGTATTAACCATTATCTTTCGTATCCAACCTTCAAAAGAACCTTCGCCCTTAAACTGTTTTAAATTGTTAAAAACCTTCACAAAGCCCTCTAACAAAGTATCCTCAGCATCTTGTTTGTTTCGTGAATATCGAAAACAAACCATCATCATCTTGGGTGCATACTTATTATAAAGTGCATTTTGGTAACGCCTGTCACCTTTGATGCACATTTTAATTAAGTCTGACTCTCCAATGGATTCCGAACTCACTGTTATAAATAAAGATTGGTTTTAAATTGATTTGGTTGGGTGAAACAATCTTTTAGAATAACAAATATATGGATTTTATGGATTCATAAGCTTAACTTTAGTAATGAAATATGTTTTATAAAAAAGCTCCCCGCATCTCTGCGGGAAGCCCTACCAACTGTATGAAAAAGAATAAACGGCACTTTCACCTTCCGCCTATTCCGATACAAAAGTAAATTGTTGTATTTCTATGGTATAATTAAATAGACAAAATGGCACGAAATGTAGATTAACGGCTTCTTGTAGTTTGCACATCTGATTGTGCTTTGCAAAATGACTTGAATTAGGTAGGTATAAAAATAAAGAAAGCCCATACTCCTGTGGGCCTCCTTTATTTTGAAATCTTACGAGAATCTACTAACGTTGGGATTTCTACAACAAAGATAAATAGTAATATTATTACAGCAAAACAAAGTAGGTTAAAGTGGGAAATAGTGAGGTTAATTCTTAAATAAAAAACAAGCAGATTGCAGCTTATTCTATGGTCAAATCATAAATTTCTCCTGGAATATCATTGGCTGGGAAAGGTATGTTTTCCTGAGCATATGGAGTTCCTGGCCACCATTTGGTATTATGATATTCTTGTGTAACAATCAAAAGCATTTGATTATTCGCTATTGATGTAATTTTATCATTCATATATCCAACTTCACGCATTTTATCAGGAGAGGGACCTATTCTCCAAACAATGGCTGTAGGTTGCCAATCGATTTCGAAATAATAAAATTTACCTGCGAATAGTTCATCATCGTTTTCCTCTTTCTTTTCAGTAAGTGCTCTGTACTTCTCATCCCAACGGTGCGAGTAAAAGGTTTGTCCATTATGCTCCACTGGATTGCATCCTATTCCAAAGTTTTTAGGCTCGCTACATGCCATATCCCAGTTGGTGCAGGCAACGGTCACCTTGTCATCTGAGTTCAAAATTTCGTCTGGCAATGTAGCATTCCAGCTGTTCACATTTTTATTGTCATCTTGCGTATTCTTGTACACTGGAGGGAAGGCATTATCAGGGCAATATGGAGGAGTTTTTAGGATTTCGAAATCTATTTCGGAATAATCTATTGCGGGTACTCGTTTATCGTTGGCGCCTCCCCAATAGGTAGCCATATAACCATCCTTGTTGCAATTCCTTCTAAAGTTCCACTCTCCTCCACCTTGTGTAATCAACCAAATTGCGTTGGTTAATCCATTCCATACATTATTCTTATTCAACAATTCTGTCATTTTTATCTTAACCCTATACTTGCCATAGGTTAAGCCATGGCGAGTAATAATCCCAACGCTCTCCTTCTTCCACTCGCCATAGGAAGTCTTTGGGTTTTTAATAATAATCTTCTTTTCAATCGGGTCCGAATAAACCGTTTGGCAAGGGTGCTTAGCCGTTTGAATGATGGTGGGTATTAACTCATCTTTTGTATTAAATGATTTGTTCCAATTGTAATCCATTTTTGAATAATTATCTTTAAGAACATCGGTCACCACGGGGATATTATCCATCTTGGTTGATGCATCCACATAATTAATGAATTGTTGTATCGGTGCTGTTTTATAAATCGAGCTGTCTTGTCCGCAGGTTGGGCAGAAAAAAGACTTATCGAAGTCATTGCCTCCAAACGAATTGCTATTGATATAGATTCCCCCTCCTAGGTTGGGTTCAGCTTTTACATTTAACATATAAGATGATTTAGCAATGATTGAACTTTTCAATTGTTTTCCTTCACCAAATAGATAGTAGTAATAAGGATTTGAAAAGTGGTCTTGGTTTTTTTGATGAATATCTTGAATGAAATTCGGGATGTTTTTCAAATCGTTTTCGGCAACGACCACTAACAAGAAATCGTAGCCTCCAACTCTAGGATTCCTTTGCCAACGGTTGTTTTGTCCAGCACTGATGTATCGTTCTTCGTTTCGTGGATTTCCCACAATTCGAAATGCATCTTGTATTTTGTGAAAGTTGTTATCAGCTAGGAGGTCAACAGGTTTAAATAAAGTAGAGGTGTTTTCCCAACTTCCATAAAAATTCTCTTCCGCGTATGTATGTTCCTTATTGGTGGTTGAGTCCATCTCAGGAAATTTATAGCTTTGGTTTTGGTAATAGATTTTATAATAAATCTTCTGATTGGATGTCGTATTATTCTTTATTTCGAAGTTAAATATAAAGATGCCTTCTTTTGATTGACGAATGGTTGGAAGCTCAAATCCATTTATGGCATCGTCATAATCAAAAGCAATTGTTTTTTGTTTGGTGCTGTCGGGTTGCCAATTACTTATTGGATCGAAATTCTGGATGGTAAAAGCCTCACAGGTTAACGGTTGATTTTCTTTATTGCTTTTTGTATTGCAGGATGAGACAAAGAACAATGAGACAAGGCATACAACCGTTTGTACTAAATAAATAATAGGTTTCTTATTGTTCATTTATTTGTTTTCTATACTGTATAATCCAATGCTGTTGGGCAAAGTATTCAGGTTTTCGAGTTCATTGCAATGTATTCCATCAAATTTCACATCGGCACAATTGCAGCTAATTACTAATAATGATGATTGTGAAGAACGAAAAAATCTACCCGAAATAATCTTGGTGAACTCATAGTACTTTGGATTGTAATCATTAGAATATCCTTTGAAATCGGCATTTGCAATGATGCTGGATTCCGTTTTGGTTTTATCAATTAACTTCATGTCGAAACGCCAATCGGTATTTAGTTTTAAGATCTCTGTTTTACCATTTCCGAAATAATCTCCAACAAAGGTGATATCGCTTGGTTTGAAAACACTATTGTCATTATAGGTGTCGGGCTTTTTTATTGATTTTAAAATACTATCGGCTGATAAGTGTTGCTTCAATACTACTTTCAATTCATGAGTTTCGGGTGTAAAGTAATACATGGTTGCTTTGCCATCTTTGATGCAAATAAGTTCATCTAAATTATTTTTGTCTTTTACAAAATCGCCAACAATAAATTGGTCATTGGATGTGAACACGTTATTGTCAACTTTGATTAACTCTTGCTTTTGAAAAAAAACGGTTTTGAATGGAGGTTTGTTTTTCTGTGCGATAAATTTCTTATCGTAAATACTACTGAAATCGACAGAAGAAGGCTCTCCTCTTTTGGATGCTGATTCGCCATAAACTATTTCCATATCATCAATAATGATATCGGTCCGTCCTTTGTTCCAAACATTAATTTGTATTTTATCTTCGAAAGAGACTTTACCTGAAGGTATATTAAATCCTGCATTAATTTTTGTCCATTGGTTTTTCTTGTAAGGTTTGTTCTCGGTACTTTTTCCATCCCAAAACAAATTCTCGCCTTTAGCATTGGTGATGGATGCTGTTAAAACAGCATTAGGTTTATCGGTAAGTGGATAAATCCAAACGCTTGCACTTATTTTGGTGAGTGGAGTTGACGATACTTGGCTCACTGTTTTGATGATTAAAGGTCCGTATTCTTTACCTCCTGTAAGGTCGCAAGCCTTTTTGCCCGAGTGAGCAGAGGTTTCCTTAATAGATTCAGTTCCTGTCAATCCATCGGTTTTCTCGAAATCAAAAAAGAAATTGGTAGACGACTGAAAGTTGGATGATGTAGGTTTAGCAACCCCCAAGCCTAAATACTGAACCGAAACATTGTCGATGTAGAATTCCTCTTTTGCCCTGTTCCAAGGATAGAGCTTTAGTGTATTCCCTGCTTTCATGAACTCGGGCTTGAGGGTGAACAAAAGCTGCTGCTTGGTCCAAGCTTCAGTAGCCGAATATGCAAGAGGTTTGCTATCCCACAATACATTTTTTCCTTCGACATCATCAATAGAGAGAACATAAACACCAGTAATGGCTTTCGATGACCAACACATGAGCTCTACTTTTATTTCGGTGGTACCCGCTGGAATATCCGTTATAGCCTTTTTGATGTTGCAGCCATATTCGGTTTGAGGACTGAGCTTAATACTCTTGGTGCCCGATGCAGCTTTTTCGGAGGTGGCACTTGCCTCGTTTTCGAAATCGAACTGGTCGGTGAGTAAAGGAACAACAGTGAGCCCATTTTTTGCATCATCGCTTTTATTAGCAACGGGGGCATCTGGATTTATTTTCAAAAAATAATACGATGCTGCAAAACCAGAAAGACTGATAATGGCTAAGAAAAGTATTCGTTTTAGTAAATTACTTTCCTCCATTTTTATTTGTTGAGCCTATACACTATTACTTGACAAAGATTAATAAAATTCTACTTTAAAATCATCGAGCAATATTTCTTCTTTCGAATTGTTCCAAACATAAAGTTTAAGAACACTGGTAGGGTCCATATTAGCAGGAAGTTTAAACGATTCGGTAACTTGCATCCACTTGTTGTATTCTTTCACTTTTTCGTCAATTAAATAACCTGCCCAAAAGAGATTTTTCGATTTGTCAGCTTTGTCGATACTTAAAACGGTTTTTGCTTTGGCTTTATTGTCTTTCATAAATACCCAATACGAAAAAACAACCGAATCGATGGGGGTTTTGCTGATGTTGGCCATCGTTTTCGAATACCCTAAACTAAACTCCACAGCCGAATCGACATAAGCAACTGTTTTTCCCGAATGTGCATTGTCGGTTGGTTTGGTTGCATAGGCATTGTTCCAATCGTCTGGTTCGGTATTGTTATACGCCATTGTTATTGGCGAAATGGTTGGTTTTGTTTCGGGTGATGAGCAGCTCGATACAAAAAGTGCTACTGCTGAAAAAAATAAAATGGCACGCATGTCTTATTCGTTTTTTGTTAGTTATTAGTTGTTGATGTTATTCCTTTTGGTATGGCATCGATGAGCCTTCTGGTGTAGTCGGACTGAGGATGCGCATAAATGCTATCGGCTTCGCCCATTTCTTCTATTTTTCCTTTGTTCATCACTATCATTTTATCGCTCATAAACTTTACCACCGACAAATCGTGGGAGATAAAGATATAGGTAAAATTGAATTCCCGTTTCAATTCGTTCAACAAATTTAATACTTGCGCTTGTACCGAGACATCTAAAGCCGAAACCGACTCGTCACAAATAATGAACTTGGGTTGCAAGGCCAATGCACGTGCAATGCAGATACGCTGACGCTGACCACCCGAAAACTCGTGAGGATATCGATTGAATTGTGACTCACTCATGCTCACGCGTTCGAGTAACTCAATAACGCGTTTTTTTCGTGCTTTGTCGTCAGCCAATATGCGGTGCACTTGCATGGGTTCCAAAATAGCATTGCCAATGGTGATATGAGGATTGAGTGCTGAATAGGGGTCTTGAAAAATAATTTGAAGGTCTTTTCGCAAGGCTCGCATTTCCCTTTTACCAATATGGGTAATGTCGCGGCCATTGTATATAATTTGGCCCGATGAAGGCTCAATGAGACGTAGAATGGTGCGGCCAAGTGTTGTTTTTCCACAACCCGATTCGCCCACCAAACCAAGTGTTTCGCCTGGATACACTTCGAAACTCACATTGTCGACAGCATGCACAAATGAGGTTGGTTTTCCGAACAGACCTTTATTGACCGGAAATGATGTGCTCAAGTTTTTGATTTGAAGGATAGGAGCTTGAGCGTATAAGGTTTTATGGTCGGCTTCGCGCTGCTGCTTGGTTATGATTAGCTTTTCGGTGATGTCATACACCGACTTTTCGTTTTCAACTAAATCGCCTGCTTCGTTTTTTATCATAAAATCGGCTACTGTTGGCAACCATTTTAAGCGTTTGTTCAATGGAGGACGACAAGCAAGCAACCCTTTGGTATAAGGATGTTTCGGATTGGTAAAGATGCTTTGTACATCACCTTGTTCCACTATCTTTCCTTTGTACATCACCACCACTTTATCGGCAAGGTCGGCTATAACGCCTAGGTCGTGAGTAATGAAGATGATACCCATATTGTTTTCGTGCTGTAGCTCTTTCATCAACTCGATGATGGTAGCTTGCACGGTAACATCCAATGCCGTGGTAGGTTCATCGGCTATAAGTACATCAGGGTTACAACTCATTGCCATGGCTATCATCACCCGTTGTTTTTGTCCTCCGGATAATTGATGTGGATAACTATCGAAAATGATTTCGGGGCGGGGCAGTTGTACTTTTTTGAATAAGTCAATGGTTTGCTGCTTTGCTTGTTTTTTATCTACCTGTTGATGTAGCAAGATGGCTTCCATAACCTGATTACCACATGTAAATACTGGGTTGAGCGAGGTCATTGGTTCTTGAAATATCATGGCTATCTCGTTGCCACGTATGCTTCGCATTTCGGCTTCCGATAGTTTGCAAATATCAATAGGGCCTTTTGTGGCAGAATGATAGATGATTTGGCCAGCGGTAATCTTACCCGGAGGGTTAGGGATGAGGCGCATTATGGATAAAGAGGTTACCGATTTGCCCGAACCCGACTCGCCAACGATACCCACTGTTTGCCCGCGATTGAGGGTAAACGAAACATCGTTCACCGCTTTTACTACGTCATCATCACTACGAAATACGGTTACTAGGTTATTTATTTCCAACAAAATTTCTTTTGTCATCTGCTCCTATTCTTTATCGGGGTATATCCAAAGCGAAATTTTTCCGGGAGCTTTATCCACTGTAAAGTTCGAACTCTCGTCACTAAGGCTTATGCGAACGGTGCCGTATTTCTGACTTTTTACTGTCCAAACAGTGAAGCCTTGTTGGTTTTGACTTTGACCATAGTGTTCGTCAAAATAGGATTTAAACTTTCCGAACACCTCCTCCGCACGGTTGGCGGAGTGTAAGTAAATGTCGGATTGTATTTCGTCTAATTGATTGTCGGTGAAATTATAGGTGATGTTGTAGGTGCCTGCTGTGTCTAGCTTTCGCTCGTAATAGAGGTAACCACTATCGGTTTCCATGGGTGTTTCTTTTTCGCTCAACTTTACCGAGTCGAATTTATCGCCAAGGCTAAACCCTCGGAAAACTCCTGTTTCGGAATGCATTACTTGTTCGAACTCTTTGCCGTAAGCGGCCAAACCCGATGGTTGACTGCACGAACCGAGCAATAGTGCAACCATTGCTAACACTATAATTGATGAGAGATAAACCTTATTTGACGACCGCATGTAGCTAATTTGGCGGCAAAGATAGGAAGAAATGAAAGGGAGAATCAGGCAATGCTAATATTTTTATCATCAATCAATGGTTGATTGAGAAACCGCAATAAAAGTTGGGCTACTGTGAGTACATCTTTCTGACAATAGGTGACGATGCGTTCGATGTTTTTTTCTTCCCAATACACGCGTGCCACATCGCTTCCATCGATATCATCTTTGGGTGTAGGGATGTTGAAGATAGCTGCCAATAGATTGAGCGAAGTATAGCTTTTATAGTCGCCAAACTTCCATAGTTCCATGGTGTCGAGGTGATGTATTTCCCAAGGTTTTTTGCCTGCTATGTTGAGTAGTTTCGGTAGTTTCACACCGTTGATGAGCATTCGTCTAGCCATAAAAGGGAAGTCGAACTCCTTGCCATTGTGTGCGCAAAGCATTTTATCTTTTGTGTTGTAATGCTTGTTGAGCAAGGCTGCAAAGTCGGTGAGGATTTTTTTCTCGTCATCGCCATAAAACGATTTCACTCGAAACTTGTCTTCGGTGAGGATGCCTACTGAGATGCAAATAATCTTGGCAAACTCGGCATAGATGCCTGCTTTTTTGTATCCTTCTTCGGGGGATTCTTCTTTCTGAAATCGGAATTTCGAATCCCACATGTTTCGCATGGTTGTATCGAGTTGCGAATACTTATGCACCACTGGGGCTGTTTCTACATCCAGAAATAATACATCAGTGAGTTTTATGTTTTCGAGCATTGCTCTGCAAAGGTAGTTTTTTTTAGTGAATAGGTAATAGGGGTTTTTCACCGCGAAGGCAGAAAGACGCAAAGGTTTATAAAAGGCAATAGCGAATAGTGATTAGGAATGTAGAATTCAAAACTTTTCACCACTAAGGCACAAAGAAACACTAAG
>CAIWDF010000067.1 GCA_903911435.1 uncultured Bacteroidota bacterium | reverse complement strand
GATAATCATTATTCTGAATAGAATAATCGTTATTCTGGATAGAATAATCATTATTCTGAATAGAATCATCAACATTCTTTAGAAAGCCCTATAAAATCGAGATTCTTGTTTTTTGATTGGGGGGTAAAATGGCCTTGTAGAGGGAGAAATTGGCTTAAAAAGGGGGGAGGGTTTAAAAACAATTGACTAAATCTTAAGTTATTGGTAGGCTTCTATTGGAATTCCCTATAGCGTATTTATATAATTATAAGTTCACTTGTTTAAATTTGGATAGATATTACCTGCTTTTGATAAAATCGTTTAAGCTAATTCAGTATTACTAATGTTTTGGTTTCATAATTTAGTTTATAGTCAAATTCGGAAAGAGATGCAGAGTAAGTTGAATTGAATTTATCCCTCAGAGTGCCTTCAATTAAATTACACCTATTTATTGGTGGCAGACCATCTGGCCAATTCAAAGTAGATTTATAGAGTTCAAAATATTTAATGAGCCATTTCTCTTCATTGAAACCCTCTTTGCTTATTTCCATCAAAGCCTTTAAATATTCATCCTCCATTTTTAATTTATTGAACTTAATTCTATTTCTATCTTTTATGTTAGGTATTAGGTTACTTAATTCTGATGAAATTCGTAACCAAAATCTTCTATTAGCTTCTTTTTAGTATCAGCGTAAGTTTCTCTTTTGGTATTATCAGAAAGCCCTGCTTCCAGTGTTCCTAATTCATCTTCAGGATTTAACCATCTGTTTTTACCCATTTTGCCTGGGATAACTTTCCGTTCTAAAAAAGCTGTTGATTTTTCTGTTTGGTTATGAAGAGAGGTTGATTTTTTGTTTCTGCCTTTCTTAGTTGGGATGACGATATATTTTGAAAAGGCGCCTGCTCCTTTAGTATGGTTTTGCAGCGAAGATTTTTTATCTGAAAGCAATACGCTAAACAAAAACACAATAGATAAAACGAAAACTAAAGGTAATAATGTAATCATGGCTTATTAAAGATAATTGTTAGTTAAATTTATTGTGTAAAATTAATACAAGTTTACAGTAGTAGACTGGTAAATTAAAAGAATTATGAACACCAGGAGGTTAACGCTATATTTGGAAAGAAAGCAGTGGTAACTTACTTTTGATTTCTTGTGAAATAATCTAGTTTACTGATTTAATGTTTTTGAAATTGTCTGATAAATTTAACCTAATGCATTCACCTTTTTTGAATTTAGTTCCCGGAACAAGTGATTGATTTTCTATAGCACCTGCACCAACAATTCTAACTTTCATATAATTATTGTTTTCCAAGAGATATAAAGCATCCTCCGCAGTCATACCTGATATGTCAGGTACGATTCCTTGTTTAAGCCTTTCTTCAATATCCTCAGATACTAAAGTTAACGCAGTTGAGTCCTTTCTTAAGACAGAAACCCAATTAGATATTTTGCCTATGCTATTCGCTTTTATTCTTAATTCAGCAAGTGTGCTTTTTATTTCCTCGGTTTCTCCTGGTTTAACGGATGGAACAATTCTTGCAAATATAGGTTGAACGCTATTCACTTCCTTATGAATATCCAAACTTGTTGAATAAACCTTATCTGCCACATCCTTAAACACTGGACCGGCTACAGCTGCTCCGTAATAGGCATCTCCGATTGGAGCACTTATAACCACGATACAAGAATATTTAGGGTTATCGGCAGGGAAATACCCAACAAAGGATGCTTGATAGGTTTGTTTCCCATTTACTATTGCTAACTGTGCTGTTCCGGTTTTTCCTGCAATCTGATAACAAGAGCCTTTTAACCCTTTCCCTGTTCCGTTTAGCACTACACCTTCCATCATTGTCTTTGCTTTTATCACCGTAGCCTGAGAACAGATAGCAGGATTGATAACTTCAGGTTCGAATCTTCTTAAAATTTCCCCTTTATTCCGAATTTCTTTCACGAACATTGGGCGCATCATCTTACCATTATTTGCAACAGCACTATAGAAATTCAATATCTGCATAGGAGTTATTTTTGTTTCGTATCCATAGCTAATCCATGGCAAGGATATCCCTGACCAAAATTTGTCTGTAGTATCTCTTATAAATGGTTGAGCTTCTCCTGGCAAGTCAATATTCAATTTTGAATTAAGTCCCATTTTATATAACCGAGAGATGTATTTATGTGGATTTCTTGCATAATATCGGGTAATGATTTTTGTTACTCCTACATTCGATGATTGTTCGAAAACCTCCTGAACGGTAAGTTTACTCTTTGAAGGGTGATGGGAGTCAGTAACTTTGGATTTTCCAAACATACATGTACCATCTCCGATGTCTACTATCTCATCTAATTTTAAATTATAGTCTTCCATTGCTGCTACTAAAGAAGGTAACTTAAAAGTACTACCTGGAACCATATTGCCAGGATCGCCTACAGCATAATTTAGATTTTCCAAATACATTGAAGTATCTCTATTATTGCGTTTAAGGTTTGCCATAGCTTTTATTTCTCCTGTTTTTATTTCCATTAAGATAAAGCATCCATGGTCGGCTCCATGCTTTCTCAGACAATTAAGCAACGAGTTTTCTGCTACATCCTGAACATTTATATCAATAGTTGACACAATATCGTTTCCATCTTCAGGTTCTATTTCATTCTCATCATTTATTGGCCTCCATACGCTACCTGCAATCTTCTGCATCAAACGATGCCCCCTTTTTCCACTTAATATGCTGTCGTATTTTAATTCCAAACCATAGGAATTACCTGTTCCATTCATATTTAACTTTCCAATTGTTCTTGCAGCGAGAAATTGGAAAGGTCGTTCACGAATACTGGTTTGAATGTAGAGTAATCCGCCTTTATTTTTTCCCTTTCGGAACAGACTGAATTTTTTCATTTTTTGTAATTCCGCAAATGAAACATTTCGCTTTAATACCACCCAGTGTTCGTCATTTTTTCTTGAATCAGTTAGTAGCTTTCTATATTCTTTATGAGACCTGTCTTTGAATAGTTCGGACAATTGTTTAGACAAAGAGTCAACCTTGTCATAAAATATATCATCCGTGAGTGATGGCAAATTCACATCCATTGCGGTTTCATAATAAGGCAATGAAGTTGCTAGCAAACTACCGTTCGCATCATATATATTGCCTCTTATCGCTTCTATATCAAAAAACTTAGTTGAGAAACTTTGCGCCTGCGCTCTCCACTTATCGCCTTCTTTAAATTGGATAATAAATGATTTTGAAATTATAGCTAAGCCGAAAAGACATAGTATAAAATAGAGTAAATAAACACGCCAAAGAATATCTTTTTTAATTTCCATTTGTTCTAAAGGTTAGTTATTAAACGTAAGTAAATGTAGGATTTGAAAGAGAACGAAGTTAAACAAAAATAATGATGGCTTAATTAAATAGAAATTTTGGAAACAAGAAAAATATGCAATTGGAAATATTTTGCCGAAAACGGCAAAATAGTAAAAGAAGAAATTTTAAGCCTTTGTTGGTGTTTTTTTACCAACGAAAGCAGGTAGGGAAAGCAGCAAATAGGGAAATGAAAGATAGAATAAGAACAGTGTAAAAGCAGAAGTATAATGAACAATATTAAGCTATTCGAGAGTAAGAAAATATGTTCTTAATGGAATGAAGAAGAAGAGAAATGGTATTTCAGTATTGTAGATATTATTGAAGTGCTAACAGGTTCCGACCGACCAAGAAAGTATTGGAGCGATTTAAAAACCAAACTAAAAGCGGAAGGAAGTGAACTGTCCGAAAAAATCGGACAGTTGAAAATGGAAGCAGAAGATGGTAAAATGCGAATGACTGATGTAGGGGATACAGAACAGTTGCTACGATTAATTCAATCTATTCCTTCGCCAAAGGCAGAACCATCATGCCTTTGTTGGTGTTTTTACCAACAAACGTGTATAAGAAAGACATATAAAACATAAACATGATGAACAGCATTAAATTATTTGAAAGTAAGAAAATCCGTTCTTCATGGAATGAAGAAGAAGAGAAATGGTATTTCAGTATAGTAGATATAATAGGAGTATTAGCCGATGGCACCAACCTGCAAGTATATTGGAGGGTGCTAAAAAAACGACTTCTTTCAGAGGGAAATGAAACCGCTACAAATTGTAACGGTTTGAAAATGGAAGCCCCAGCAGGTAAAATGCGAAAGACAGATATAGGAGATACAGAACAGTTGCTACGATTAATTCAATGCTAAAAGCGGAAGTCCCTCAGTTGTCCGAAAAAATCAGACAATTGAAAATAGAAATCACTTCACACAACATTTCATTTCCCCTATTTACTACTTATTAGCAATTGGTATTCGCCATAAAAAAATACCTTTGTACCTCGAATGAAAAAGAAAATAGAAATACTGGCTCCTGCCAAAAATCTGATTCAAGGCATGGGCGCTATTAATGCCGGTGCCGATGCTGTATACATTGGTGCTCCACAGTTTGGCGCACGAACCAATGCCACTAATTCCGTTGAAGATATTGAAGAGCTGGTGCGCTATGCTCATCTTTTTAAAGCTCGTGTTTTTGTAGTGGTAAACACCATTCTTTACGATTATGAATTGGCGGAGGTAAAACAGTTGATTCATCAATTGTACCAAATAGGTGTGGATGCCCTCATCATACAAGACATGGCCATTCTCGAAATGGACTTGCCGCCCATTGTAATTCATGCCAGCACACAAGCCAATAACCGAGACCCATTGCATGTTAAATTCCTGAAAGATGCAGGTATGAAACGAGTAGTATTGGCGCGCGAGTTGAACCTCGACCAGATAAAAGAGATAAGCCAAACTACAGATGTGGAATTGGAGTTTTTTGTTTCGGGAGCCCTTTGTGTTTCGTTCAGTGGCAATTGTTACATGAGCATTGCCGGTGGCGAACGTAGTGCCAACAGAGGTTCTTGCGCGCAAAACTGCCGCTTGCCTTACAATTTAATTGACGGCAGCGGAAAAACACTCATTGCCAATAGTCATTTATTATCTATAAAAGATTTAGACTTGAGCGACCAGTTGCCCAACTTGATTGAAGCCGGCATTACTTCGTTTAAAATAGAAGGACGATTGAAAGATATGGTATATGTAAAGAACAATACCTCTTACCTTCGAAAAAAATTGGATGCTTTTTTAGAAAACAACAAAAACTACGAAAAGGCTTCGTCAGGAAAAACGCATTATAACTTCGATGCCGAGATGGATAGGAGTTTTAACAGAGGGTATACCGATTATTTTGTAAACAAACGAAAAGCGAAAATTGGTTCATGGGAAAGTCCGAAATCACAAGGGCAGGTAATAGGCAAACTTCGGGAAATAAAAGCGAACGGCTATATAATCGAAAACAGTGATAAGTTAAACAATGGCGATGGGCTATACTTTATCAATGAGCATGGCGAACCAGATGGGATGCAGATAAATGTAATTAATAACAATGTGGTGGTTCCTAATTCGTTTAAACCTATTCAACCGGGAACAATGATTTATCGCAACTCGGATGCGAGTTTTAATAAACTGGTAGAACGGGAAGACAGTGCTATCCGAAAAATAAGTGTGAAACTGCAATTTGCTGAAACCGCTGATGGCTTTCAGTTATTGGCCATTGATGAAGACGGACACAAAAGCGTTTCCTCTTTTCAAGCCCCAAAAGAACTTGCAAAAAATACAGAGTCGACCCTTCCAAACATCAAAAAGAATTTATGTAAAACCGGGAATACCCCATTTGTGGTGGAGGATATTGATATTGAATTTTCGGAAAATTGGTTTTTGCCCATCTCTAAAATAAACGAAATACGAAGAGTGGTATTAGAACAATTGATTGATATCAGAGTGAAAGAATACCACCGCGAAGAATATCAGATAACCAAAACCGACCATCCGTATCCGGTGCAGCAATTAGATTTCACCTACAATGTGTCGAACCAACTGGCCCGTGCATTTTACAAACGGCATGGTGTAACCGAAATAGAAAAAGCATTTGAACTGCAATGGGACCCTGGCAAATCGAGGGTGATGACTACAAAATATTGTGTGAAGTATGAGTTGGGAAAATGCTGGCGTTTTCAGAAAGATACCATGGGAGAAAAAGTAGTGGAACCACTCACTTTAAAACAGGGCGAAAACGAATACAAACTTAAATTTAATTGTAAGCCTTGCGAAATGGAGATTTGGGAGAAAGATGCTGAGATTACTTTTGAGAATGATGAAGATTGAGTTGCGCAATCAATACGAAAGAAAATAAAAAAGGGAAGATTACACATAATAATCTTCCCTTTTTGTTTAAAGTTATTTTGCTTTATCCTTTCTTTACAAACTTGCAAAGAATAACAATGGTTTGGTCGTTTATTTTTCCTTCTATTTGTTCAGGATTATCGTGTACCAGTTTTATCTTTTTTACTACTGTACCTTTCGATGCAGTAAAGTTGGTACCTTTCACATTGAGGGCTTGAGTAAGCACCACATTGTCTCCATTTTCGAGTAAATTACCATAAGCGTCTTTGTGCACTTCGGCCACTTCGAAAGCCGTCATTGCCCATTGCACAGTGTTCTCGTCCAAATCAACAGAACTCATCAAATCGCTTGCCCATGCTTCTTCCTTATGTTGATTCAGTATGCGGTAACACAAAGCTTGAACACTTGGGTATGGACTCCAGATGCTGCCTTCTACACAACGCCAATGAAAACCAGCATCTTTATCATCCAACGCTTTGAAGCAGGTTTCGCAAATGCCTACTTGATTATCTATTGAATCATCCGATTTTGGACTAACGGTATATTCGATGGTGGCAGGTTCGACATTGCACAATTCGCATAAATCCTGATTCCTGTTTTTGAGTTCCTGATTGATTGACATGATATTATTTTAAAGGTTATATTTTTTCGGTCGCAAAAATATACATTATTTGATACAATCGGCTTTTGTATCTATTGAATATTGTTTGAAAACCAGAATTAGTTTAGTAAGATAGACTACGATTTCCCGTTTTTTAAATAGTTTTTATGATTATGTATATTGGTACCTCAATAGGAAAAGGAGATTAAAATGAGTTGAATTAAAATAATTTGCTCTCCTATACCCTCACACCAATCACAAGCATATCATCCACTTGTTCGGTATCTTTTTTCCAATCTTCCATAAAGTCGATTAGAAATTTCTCCTGCTCTTGCATCGAAAGGTGTTGAATAGAAACGAGAATTTCTTTCATTCGTTTTGTCATCAGTTTCTTGTCATTAGGTCCACCAAACTGGTCAGCAAAACCATCGGTAAAGATGTAGAAGCAATCTCCTTTAGTTAAACTTACTTCATGTGTATTGAAATACTGGTCGTCACTTGTATATCCAGCTATCGCCATTTTTGTTCCATCAAACTCTTCGATGGAGGTTTTGTCTTTTCGCAATAACCAAAGCGGTCGGTTGGCACCAGCAAATTTTAAAATGATTGAAGAGTTCTCGCGAGCAGGCACTTCGTATCGTACCGAACAAATGGCAATGTCCATTCCATCGAAAGAAGATTGGTTACCTTCCGACTGTCGCAAGGAGTTCTTGATGCCTACATTAAGTTTACTTAATATTTCTGATGTGTCGGAGCTTTGCGAAAAAGCATCGTCAAGTCGTTCGGAGCCAATCATACTCATAAATGCTCCAGGAACACCATGCCCTGTACCATCGGCTACTCCAATAAAAAACTGATTGGGATTCAATACATCCGATTTGTAGGAATGAACAAAATAAAAATCACCACTTACCACATCCTTCGGTTTGAACAATACAAAGCTATCAGGGAAGAGTTGAAGTATTTCTTCCTTGTTCGGCAATCGGGCTATTTGAATGCTTTTCGCATAGTTGATACTATCCATGATGTCCTTGTTCTTGGCCACCACTATCTTTTTTTGTTCTTCAATTATCCAATTCTTTTTTTCAACCTCTTCTTTTTGTTGGGTGATAATGATGTTCGCTTTTTGTTTGTTTCGATAACCTCTAAAAATAAAAATGGCAAGAAGTATAACTAACAACAAACAGGTAGAAATAAAGTAGGTAATGATTTTCTGTTTCTGTTTTTCTTTATAATTTATGGCATCTTTTTTATCCTGGTCGGCTTTTATTTTGGCTTGTTTCTTTTCGAATTCAAATCCAATCTCTCGTCTTGCAAGTTGTTTGTTTTTTTCATTATCAAACATGGCGTCTTTTAATTCCACCGCTTTTTTATAATGTTCTAAAGCTTGTTGATAACGGTTTGTTTCAGAAAACAAAGTGCTCAAAGATAATTCAGTTTGTCGTTGCAAGTCCTGTGCGCCTATTTCAATATCTATTTTTAAGGCGTCTAACAGATATTTCTCAGCATTCTTGTTATCTCCTGTGTTAGCATAAAATTCGCCAATACTGTTGTATGCGATAGCAATACCATTTTTGTCGTTTGTCTCTTCGCATAGAGTTAAGGCGCGCATAAAGAACTCCAAAGCTTTTTTGTATTGTTTGATATCGGTATAAGTAACACCAATGTTTAAGAGACTAGTAGCAATTCCTCTTTTATCACCAAGTCGTTCAATGATAGTAAGCGAACGGATATAATAATCAAGGGCTCTGTAGTTGTCTTTCTGATCGCTGTAAACGATTCCAATGTTTCCAAGAGCCATAGCAATTCCCATTTTGTTTCCAATTTGTTCTTGCATTCTTAATGATTTATTTAAATAGTCGAGCGCCTTCTTATAATCACTCTGATAATTGTATAAGCTTCCAATGTTGCTGTATAGGTCGGCAATTCCTCGTTTATCACCTATCTCATCTCTCAGCTTCATCGATTTGAAGTAGTATTCTTGAGCAGTGGGGTAATTACCAAGATTGAGATAAATAACTCCAATGGATAGTAACCTAGAAGCAATCAAACTATCGAGTCGAATTCTTTCTTTATGGTTTGAAATGCTATTGTGAAGTGCTTCGTATTGTTGAATCGATTTTTTATAGTTGAATACCGCCTTGTTAAAATCGGTTTGTGCTAAATAACAAGTTCCGAAAATACTGTAGGCACTTGCTTCGGCATTTAGTATGGTGAACTTACCTGTGCCTTCTTGGTTTTGAGAAGCAATAAATTTCTGCACCAATAGTGCAGTTTTTTCAGCAATCACAATGCACGAATCGGGGTTTACATCGGCCACGGCATCTGTTAAATGATACAGATGTAGTAACTTTACTGAATCGTTTGTTTGGGTATTCAGTAGTCTAAAAATTGAATCAATCTTGGTTTGTTGCGAATAAGAGATTAACTGAAATAGGAGAATACACCAAAGCAGTAATAACTTTTTTATGTCAAAAAGAATATGTGGTAACTTTTTTATCAAGTCAAAATCTGTTTCTAAACTATCTACTTTATATAAATTCTTGGGCGTAAATATACATTTAAATTGGGATGCGATTTCAATAAATCAATTGCTTCAAATGAAAACGTGTTAGCTAAAACGTATTGATTTTACTGGTGAGATTTTGGATATGATGAAGCTTGGTATGATGAGCATCAACAGACAACATAGGAATGTTCCCGTATTGAGCATTACAAGGTCTGTTATTGTTATCCTAATAGGGACTACTGATACATAATAGGTAGCTTGATTTAATTTAAAAACCCCAGTATACTTTTGAATGAGGGCAATGCCTATTCCTAATAAATTCCCGAATAATAATCCCTTCCCGATTAAATAAGCAGCATTGTATAAAAAAATAGTTCGAATACTCGAATTTCTTGCTCCTATTGCCTTTAATATACCTATCATATTTGTTCGTTCCAATATGAGTATTAATAATGCAGAAATCATATTGATGCCTGCCACTAATATCATTAAAGAGATAACCACTATGGCATTCACATCTTGCATTTCGAGCCACGAAAATACAGTGGGGTTGATTTCTTTCACGGTTTGTGCTATCAATCCTTGACCTATCATTTCGTTTACTTCGGTACCAACAGCGTCTATTTTTTTATAGTCTTTTAGAGCTATTTCAAAACCACCTATTTGATCACTCGACCAATAATTCAGTTTTTGAATTTGGCCAATATCAATCAAAACGAGGCGTTTGTCAATATCTTCGAACCCTGTTTCGTAAATCCCCGAAATGTAAAATACTTTTGCTCGTTGTTCATATCCATTTTGTGCACTATCGGGTTTCTTAGTAAGAAAATAGATAGCCATCTTGTCGTTGAGTTGAAGTTCTAGCTTATCAGCAAGGAATTTAGAAATAACAATCTGTTTAGATAATCCAGTATCGCTCACCTCAAATACCTTTCCCGATTTCATGTTTTCAGAAATGAACTTCCAGTCGAAGTCTTTCCCAATTCCTTTTAACATTACGCCTTCATTATCGGTTTTCGTTTTAATGATTCCGCTTTTTGTTGCATAAACTTCAACATGATTTACCTCTGGATTTTGAATTAGTGTTTTTAAAAAAGCTTGTTGTTTGCTTATGGGTTGTGGTTCATCACTTACATTATTATCATAATTGGTAACCTGAATATGTGAGCCAAATCCAATGAGTTTGTTTTGGATTTCTGTTTGAAAACCCTTAATAACAGCAACAGTTAAAATCATAACAGCCAACCCTAAGGCAATGCCAAGAACAGAAATACGAACAACAGGCCGAGAAAACTGATTGCGATTATCCGAACCACGAATAATCCGATTGGCAATAAATCGTTCTATATTCAAAATTTAGTAGCTTTGGCGATTAATTTTAGTAATAAGATCACAAAAATACTATTTTACATTTATAATGAGGATTTATAAAATTTGTTTATTAATTGCACTAATTCAACTATCCACAAAAAATTATTCGCAAGGAATTATTTCAATAGACAATAAAACCAAAACCAGTAAAGACCTAACAGTTGGTGCCGAGCGTACTAGTGAGTATTTACCTTTGTTCAAAGGAAAAAGAGTGGCAGTAGTTGCCAACCAAACTTCTACCATAAAAAAAACAAATTTGATTGACTCCTTGCTTACATCTGGAATAGAAATCAAAAAAGTATTCTGTCCTGAGCATGGATTCAGAGGTACTGTGGACGCAGGAGAAAAGGTAAGCTCCGAAACAGATGAAAAAACGGGGTTGCGTATTATAACTCTTTATGGAAAGAACAAAAAACCAAGTGCAACCGATTTAAAAGATGTTGACGTTGTGGTTTTCGACATTCAAGATGTGGGTGTTCGATTCTATACTTATATATCTACCTTGCATTACGTGATGGAGGCATGTGCAGAAAATAAGAAACAACTTATCTTATTAGATAGGCCCAACCCAAATGGGTATTATATTGATGGACCTATAATGGAAGATGCGTATAAGTCTTTTCTTGGTATGCATTCAGTTCCGATTATTTATGCTTTGACCATTGGTGAGTATGCTCAAATGATTAATGGAGAAGGCTGGTTAAAAGGAAAAATAAAATGCAATTTGAAGGTTGTTACCATTCTTGGTTATTCGCACAAGGATTTATATCAATTACCAATAAAACCATCTCCAAACCTGCCCAATATGGCTTCGGTTTATCTTTATCCAACTTTAGGACTTTTCGAAGGTACAGTCATGTCGGTTGGTAGAGGTACAGATTTGCCTTTTCAAATTATAGGTCATCCGGCACTTCAAAAGGCGGTGTATACCTTTACACCAAAACCAATGCTTGGCGCCATGGAGCCTAAGTACAATGGTAAAGTATGTAAAGGTTATAATCTTGCTGATTTTGGCAAGGAATACATGAAGGATGCAAAGAAACTGTATCTGTATTGGATTTTGGGGACTTATAAAAACACTCCTGATAAAACAACTTATTTTGATGACAACTTCAACTACCACGCAGGTAATGCAACACTTAAACAGCAAATTGTTGATGGTAAATCAGAAGAAGAAATTAGAGAAAGTTGGCAGGATGGAATTAAGAAATTTAAAATTGTTCGGAAAAAGTACTTGTTATACAAAGACTTCGAATAGGGCAGTTGGAAATCGAATATCAAACGGAATAATTAATAATTTTCTTCTTTTTAAAAACAAGGAATAATTTTTCTACTTTTGTGGTGAATAAATAATAAAACAAATGAACATAACTAAAATAATTTCAATACCGGGATTAAGTGGGCTATATAAGATGGTGGCTCAAACAAAAAATAATGGAATAATAGTAGAGTCTCTAGTAGATAAAAAGCGTATTCCTGCTTATGCGACACAGAAAATGATAAAATTGGATGATGTCGGAATTTACACAACTGGGGAGGACATTGCTCTTAAAGATGTGTTGCAGAAAATATACGATAAGGAAAAAGGGGGAGAATGTATCAGTCACAAAGAGGCGGATGATAAATTAAAGGCTTATTTCAAATCGGTGCTTCCTGAGTATGACGAAGAAAGAGTGCACACTTCTGTCATAAAAAAAGTATTGAGTTGGTATAATATCCTTAAAGTATCGGGCCTTCTTGATGAAACAGAAGAAACAATTACTGAAGAAGATAAATTGAAAATTAAAGCAAACGAAGAAAAAGCTGGCGCACTAAAAGCACCTAAGAAAAAGGTTGCTAACAAACCATTAAAAACAGCAGGTTCAAAAGTAGGAACCCAAGGTGTTAGAAAAACTGGTGTGGCTTAAAAACAATATTTAACTTGTAATTCACATTTACCCCTGACACTCGATGAACTGATGTCAGGGGTATTTTTATTAATAACATACAAAAAATAGAAACATGAAAAAATTCTTTACTCTTTTATTTTTGTTGCCCTTGTTTTGTTATTCTCAGAATTACCCAGACATTCATTATTCCAGACCCCGAATCTATATTGATTCAACTCGGTTTTCGTTCCTTCAGAATAATCTTAGTACGGGCGATTGCGGTTCAACTTATACTTCTTTTATAAACGCTGTAAATAGTAATTGGTACAACGATCCTCAACTTTATCTTTTAGGCAACGACAGTACACTTTGGACATGGGATTTTAACTCACAATGGGCACAAGACCAAGGTTTGTTCGTTGCTTCCATATTTAGAATTACCCTAGACACTCTGGCACTTAAACGTTGTCGATTTGTTATTTCGAAACTCAACCAAAAATATGATACCTTGAATTTTGCCAATTACGATTGGTACACCAATGAAAATTCAATTCGTTCATTTAGCGATATTGGTGGAGTGATGTTCGATTGGTGTTATGATTACCTTCCAATACAAATGCGCCAGAACTTAGCACAGAACCTATATAAGGTTGAAAGGTATTTTATGAATACTTACATCACATCTGGGGCAGGGAATAGTTATGTGTCAAGTCATAATGCTTGGAATACAGTTTTTGCAAATCAAAATGCTATTGTATTGGACAGCGCTGATGAATTAAGCACACTTCAACAAGATACGGTCAAACAATGGTATCATATCACCTTTGACAAATTCAATAACGGATTTTTACCATGCTATGGTTATTACAGAGATATTTCTGGTGGTTGGAACTGGACTGCCGCATACAGTATGTGGAGTTTAGTTGATCAGTTTCAATATTTCGAAAACATGAGAATTGCTACAGGAAAGGATTATTATCACGATTTACCTTGGGTTAAAAATTCCATCAATCAATATTGGTATTTCATGCAACCCAATGGTTGGTCAATTAATTGGGGAGATGGCTATACAAATGAACAAGGCGATAGGGTTATTTATCGACATGCTCAGCTATTTAACGACCCTAGAAGCTTGTGGTTGGCTCAGTACTATTCTCAACCTGCTAATATTACTTGGACTTGGCCAATATATATGAAATTAATGTACAAGGATTTTACAGCGCCTATTGTAACCAAACCAGACATAGCACATGATTGGTTTAGTGATAAAACTGGACTATCTGTGAGTCGCACAGGTTGGGATCCTACTTCTACTTTGGTTTGGATGTATAATGCACCAACCAAAAAGTCGGCACATGAACATCGAGATAATAATTCGATTTGTGTGTATAGAAATGCTCCTCAAATTATAAATTCCGGTTACTATTACTCATATGGTAATTCACATTACATCAATTATTATATGAAAACAATTGCACATAATAGTATATGTGTGTTCGATTCTACAGATACCTACACGAATTGGGGCGTTAATGTAAGTAATGATGGTGGACAAAATGAGTCACCAACTTTAATGAATTACAATAGTATATTTGCAAGTAATGCAAAGAAAGGGAAATGGGTACAATGGGCAAGTGGCACAGATTATTGTTATCAAATTTCTGATGCAGAACAGAGTTATGACACGGCAAAATTGGATAGATTTAGACGAAGAGTTTTATTTTACAAGCCAGACCATGTTATAATCCTTGATCATTTACATTTGAAGAACATTACTACGCATCAGCGAAATGCAAAGTTTATCTTGCATTTTCAAAAACAACCTAGTATCAGTGGAAGTATGGTGAATGTCAAGGTACCTAATCACATTGAAACGTACAATGGAAAAGACGTGCTTCAGGCCAATGGTAACGGCAATGTAGCTATCCGAACTTTATTGCCACTTAATTCAACCATCACTAGAATTGGAGGTGTCGGTTATGAATATTATGTGAATGGACAAAACTATCTAGTTGGTGGAGCTGTAGATACTATCAATACAACCCCGGGTAATTGGCGGATAGAAACATCTCCAACTCTAGTAACGGATAGTCTAGTTTTCTTTCATACGATAAAAATTGGAGATAATTTAAGCCCTGCAGTTGCAGGAGGAATTGGAGAGCAGAATCATTACACAATTGGCACCGATTGGGACAATACACTCTTTTTCTTTAATGCCATTGGAGATACGAATTCAACGTATCAGGTATTGAATAGTATTTCTGGTAACAGGTCAGTGAATATTTTTGCAGCCGATATGATTCCTTCTATGAATTATTCTGTGCTTGTTGATAATGCTATTGTTTCGACTGTCAATGCGGATACAAATGGGGTCATTGAAACACAGATTAATCTTTCCGCTGGCATCCACAAGGTTGAAATTGGAATATTAACAAGTTCCGTTACTTCAAAAACATCTTCAATAAGACCTATACAAGTTTTCCCTAATCCTGTGAAAAATAAAATTACGGTAGTCTCTGATGGAATAGAATCCCTCAATTTTACTTTATTTAATGTTGAAGGAACAATCGTCATTAATCAATCATTACGAAACAAAGTTACATTGATAGACCTTTCAACTTGTTCTGATGGGATATATACTTATCAGGTAATGAGTAAATCGGGTATTGTTCAATCAGGAAAAATCATAAAGCAATAAAATAACTTATAGAATCTTAATAATGGAAACAACCAAAATTACCAAACCCTTACGCACATTTTTACCTCAAGAAATTACTATTGATTCTTGGGCCAAAATTGAAAAGTACTTTATCGATTTAAAAGATCGTTCAATCCATTCAGTTGCCGATTTGAAAAAATGGTTACATGACAGAAGCGAACTAGAAGCTGTTCTGAGTGAAGATATGGCTTGGAGATACATTAAAATGACGTGCGATACTACGAATGAAGAGTTAACGAAATCGTTTACCTTTTTTGTGGAAGAAATAGAACCCAATATTGCTCCTTTTTCAAATGAACTTAACAAGAAATTGGTTGCCTCTCCATTTCTTAATAGGTTAGATGAGAATTTGTTTAATGTTTATTTGAGAGGAGTACGAAAAGCATTGGAGATTTATAGAGAAGAAAACATACCATTACTTACTCAACTAGCCACCGAATCTCAAAAATATGGTGCCATCACCGGTGCCATGACTGTTGAATGGAATGGAGAAAAAATTACCATGCAAAAAGCTGCTAGTTTGTTGAAAGATACCGATCGGAAAATTCGAGAAGAAATTTTCATGTTGATACAAAATAGGAGGGAAGAGGAGAAAGATAAATTGAATGATTTGTTTTCCGAATTAGTGAAAGTGCGTCACCAAGTAGCCATTAATGCAGGATTTAAGAATTTTCGTGATTATAAGTTTGCTGAGCTTGGAAGGTTTGATTATACAGTTGACGATTGCTTGAACTTTCATCAATCAATAGCGAAAGAGATTTTGCCTTTGGCCGAAGCTACTACAATAGAACGGAAAAAAGCCCTAAAACTTGATACGCTGCGTCCATGGGACATGGATGTTGATACCGAAGGAAGACCTGCTTTGCATCCATTCAATAAAAGTGAGGAACTTATTAATAAATCAATAGAATGTTTCGAAGGCATAAGACCACTTTATGCTAATGTTCTGAGATTAATGAAATCCATGGGACATATAGATTTAGATTCTCGTATTGGAAAAGCTCCTGGTGGATATAATTATCCACTCTATGAAATTGGAGTTCCATTTATATTCATGAATTCTGTAGGTGCTCATCGCGACCTTGTAACAATGGTACATGAAGGAGGTCATGCAATACATTCAGTTGTAACAAAAGACTTAGAGATTACAGATTTCAAAAGTTTTCCTTCAGAGGTGGCAGAATTAGCATCTATGTCAATGGAACTAATAAGCATGGAACATTGGGACATATTCTTCAAAAACGAAGATGATTTGAAAAGGGCTAAAAAAGAACAACTAGAAGATGCGTTAAAAACGCTTCTTTGGATTGCTGCCGTGGATAAATTTCAACATTGGATTTATGGAAATCCTAAACATTCGGTAGAAGAAAGAATGAAAGGTTGGGAAAATGTAATAAATCAATTTAATAGCAAAGTTGTTGATTGGTCTGGAATTGAAAATGTGAAATCTAGAAGTTGGCAGAATCAACTTCATATTTTCGAAGTGCCGTTTTATTATATAGAATACGGTTTTGCCCAATTAGGAGCTATTGCTGTATGGAGAAATTACAAAAGAAATCCAGAAAAGGCGCTTAACGATTATGAAGCAGCTTTACGTTTAGGTTATACCAAAACAATTCCTGAAATATACAGAACCGCTGGAATTGATTTTAATTTTTCGCAATCTTATGTTAGGGAGTTAGCCGAATTTGTGAAATCAGAACTTGAAAAAATCGGATAAGTATTTGCAAAAACAGTCATCTCATGGATCAATTAACGATAAAGGAAACTCAAGACAAGGTTGACCAATGGATTAATACCATTGGAGTTCGGTATTTTAATGAACTAACTAATATGGCCATATTAACAGAGGAGGTAGGTGAAGTGGCGCGTATTATAGCTAGAAAGTATGGTGAACAATCATTTAAAAAGACTGATTTAGAAAATGAATTGGCTGATGAACTAGCAGATGTTTTGTTTGTAGTGATTTGTCTGGCAAATCAAACTGGAGTGGACCTAACCAAAGCGCTTCAAGATAACCTTAAGAAGAAAACTTCTCGCGACAAAACACGCCATCACTCAAATTTGAAACTAAAAAAGTAGAAGCGTTTAAGAGAGTAAACCTTTGTCATCACGCTATTAACATTTTTTGGAATAAAAATTGCTAGGTAATTTTACTATTTTCGCACTTAATTAAATTAATCAATTTATGAATTCAAAAATATCTAAAACAATCACTTCATTATCCATTGTTATTTCATCAGCGGTATTAGCTGGTAATCCTGATGGGTATTCGATTAAAATCATTGCTAAAGGTCTAAAGGAAGGTGACAAATGCTTGATGGCAAATTATTATGGCGATAAGCAATACATCAAAGATTCGACCAAAGTGAATGCAAAAGGGGAAGCTATTTTCTCGGGTAAAGAAAAAAATCCTGAAGGCATTTATCTGTTCGTGCCGCCAAACAAAGGCAGATATTTCGATTTTGTGATGGACGCTGGCCAGAATTTTACCCTTGAAACAGATACCATGGATTATGTAAAAACCATGGTAGTAAAAGGTTCAGAGGAAAATAAGTTTTTCTATGATTATCAGCATTTCATGTCGAATAAGCAAAAACAAGTTGAACCATTGCGTAATCAATTGAACATGTTGAAAAAGGGAAGCGATTCAATGAAAATTGTTCAAGATCAACTTGTGGTAATCGACAAGGAAGTGAAAGAATACAAAGACAATTTTATTAAAAATAACTCTAAGTTGTTTCTAGCAAAATTGTTTAAAGCAATGGATGAAATAATTATTCCCGATGCCCCAATCTTGGCCAACGGAAAAAAAGATACAACTTTCGCTTATCATTACTACAAAACGCATTTTTTCGACAATATTGATTTTACTGATGATAGGTTGTTGCGTACACCTATTTTCAATAATAAGATAAAACAATACATGGAAAAACTAACTCCACAAACCCCTGACTCCATTAATATTTCAGTTGATTATTTGGTTGAAAAGGCGCGTTCTAATCCTGAAATGTTCAAATACATTGTCTATTGGTTAACTTATACTTATGAAAGTTCACAAATCATGGGTATGGATGCTGTCTTTGTTCACATGGTTGAAAAGTACTATGTCACCAAACAAACCCCTTGGACTGATTCTACCCAGTTATATAAAATCACCAAACGCGCTTACACGCTTAAACCATTGTTGTTGGGTAAAAAAGCACCAGGCATCATTATGCCCGATTCTTTAGGAAAAAATATCTCTTTATATGATATTAGAGCAAAATACACAGTTGTTATTTTCTGGGACCATGGTTGTGGACATTGTAAAAAGGAAGTGCCTAAGTTGGTAAAAGCATACAATGAAAAGTTAAAAGCAAAAGGGGTAGAGGTATATACCATAGAAACAGAGGATAAGCCAGAAGAATGGAGGAAATTTATCAGGGAAAATGGTATGCATTTTATCAATGTCCATCAACCTGATGAATACAATAGGGCGGTAACAAAACAAATTTACGATATATACAGTACTCCTGTTATTTATTTGTTAGATGAAAATAAGATCATTAGAGCCAAACGTATCGAGAGTGAACAGTTAGAAGGCGTTATTGATAATCTCGAAAAAGATAAAGAGAGAGAAAAGAATAATAAGAAGTAAGTTCTTGAAAGTAGAGGTTAAATCGTGAATGAAGTGAATAAAAACACTTCGTTTACGTTTTTTTTATTTAATATGATGTATTACAATGGTGTTTCCTCCAGTGTAGTCAATATTCCAGTTATTGTCAAATATTAAAGGTAGGTATCTTTTATACAAGTTAATTCGTGCAGTAAGTTTATCTTTTGCTTCACCTTCCTTCGCCAAACCCGAAAATTCATAAGTAATCATTTTAGGATGTTCGGTCATGAACATCTTTACTACACTAACAATTGTACTCATTACTCGGTACAATTCTCCCCGGTTGGTTACTGTATATTCTTCGCCATCATACTCATCGTTTATCACTCCAAATACAATAGTAGAGTGTAGAATATTGTCTTGTCTTCGTCCAAATCGTACCTCATACTCAACACCACTATCTGTGGTAAAGTAATATACTCCGGCTGTACTGATAGCTGGAGGTGTTATTTTATAGGGTTCTAGATGATGTTCTTCCATAACGTGGAATTTGTTTTTTAGGAACACAAAGGTAGTAAAATTACAAATTACAACCACCTATTAGTTTTCATCAACTTCTGCATTAGAATAATAAATACCTTTGAGGCAAATAAAACAAATCAATTATGAATATTAAATTCAAAATAAATGCAAAGATTACTTCAATGCAAGTGGTCGATTTGTTCAAGAGTTCAGGAATCAATCGTCCGATTGATGATGAAAAACGTATTCAGTCGATGATTGACCAAGCAAACTTAATCGTCACAGCTTGGGATGGTATCCAACTTGTGGGTATTGCTCGTTCACTAACAGATTATTGTTACTGTTGTTATTTATCCGATTTGGCCATTAAAAACGAATATCAAAAATCTGGGATTGGAAAATCCCTAATAGAAATAACTCAAGAAACTATTGGCGAACAAACCATGTTGCTGTTACTTTCTGCTGAACCCGCCCTTGAATATTATCCGAGGATTGGATTCGATAAAGTTGAAAATGGATTTATTATCAAACGTAAGGTGTAAACGATGACTAAACTTTGTCTGGTTTGTTTTATATGCTTAGGTTCAACTATTTTTGCTCAACAAGTTCAAGTCATCAAAATCAATGATTTTCAAAGCAGGATAAAAAATAATACCGATACAACTTACGTTATCAATTTTTGGGCTACTTGGTGTGCACCTTGCGTTAAAGAATTACCTGATTTCGATAGTCTCAATAACAACTTTAAAAACACCAAACTGAAAGTTATTCTAATAACTCTCGATTTCAAAGAAGATCTTCATTCCAAAGTTCTCCCCTTTCTGAATAAAAAAAATATAAAATCTGAAGTTAATCTGCTTGACGAAATCAATGGGAATTATTTTATCCCAATTGTTTCAGAGCAATGGAGTGGAGCCATTCCTGCAACCTTAATAATAAATCAAAAACAAAACGTTCAACTAATTTTTGAGAAAAAATTGAATTATCAATTCTTGGTCGACCAAATAGCTAACCATATTCATTAATCTCTATTCTCCAACATTATCAATAAAAAATGAAATTGAAAATTGTAAACATTGCTTTATTAATTCTTGCCGCTGTAGTCTTTGTATATGCCTATTTTGTTTACGATACAAGTAAGCCGCTCCGTTACTTGGGAATATTTGGTGAAAAGTCTGTTGAAGCGAAGGCAGGTAAAATCGACACAATTTACCACACAATTCCTGCATTTACATTCACTAATCAAGATGGGAAAATAGTTACAGATAAAGATTTTGCAAGTTCTATTTACGTTACTGATTTCTTTTTTACCACCTGTCATAGCATTTGCCCCATCATGAGTAGTCAAATGGAACGCGTTTACGAGCATTACAAAGGAAACAACGAAGTGAGTTTCTTGTCTCACACCGTTGATCCTGAAACCGACACCGTGGTTCAGCTAAAGCGGTATGCCATTAAACATAATGCTTCAGCACCACAATGGAATTTTGTTACTGGGACTAAAAAAGAATTATATTCCGTTGCACGTGACGGCTACTTGCTTGATGCAGAACAAGGAGATGGTGGTCCGGATGATTTCATTCATACACAAAATTTTGCGCTTGTAGATAAAGAAAAGCGTATTCGTGGATTCTATGATGGCACAGACACCACAGATATGAATCAGCTTATTCGAGATATTGGTTTGTTACTTAAGGAATATCATTACAAAGGAAAATAGTGAGTTCTACGTTAATTAGTATATTTTTCTCGCAAATGATTTGAGAAAGAAACAACAAAAGAAATTAATTCGTTGATATTTCCTAATTTGAATCAAGCATTATTAGACTGGACATTAGCTCTTGAGTCTTAGAATTATTGAGGTGACAAATAGTTAGTATTTCGATTAGAAAAGTCAAAAGGTAATAAATGTTTCAGGCAATAAAGGCGTAGAAAGGATTTTAAAAACATTTAATACACCGCAACTAAAACAAACTTTAATTCAGTTAATCAATAACCATTGTGTTGATTCTGGAAATTACTGTGAATTATCCCCCCAAAAACATATTCACTCTAACTACGTTGTAAAAAAAATGAAATTTTAGGTGAACAAGTATAAAAAACAACTACATTTGTGCCGTGATAAACGATTTTGGGTTTCGTTTATTTCATTTTCATGTTCGATCCTGTTTCAAGAAATTGAAACAGGAT
>CAIWDF010000066.1 GCA_903911435.1 uncultured Bacteroidota bacterium | reverse complement strand
CCAGTTACCTGTAAGTGTTAATGTGCCCGTGCCATCTATGCTTAACGTGGATCCACTAGCGATGGTGATGTGGTTGCACTCTGCTGCTCCACTTATTATTGGCATATGGGTTGCATATGATGGAATGACTACATTCGTTGTGGTGGTCGGTACGCCTCCACACCAGTTGATGGCAGTATGCCAGTCGTTACTAACCACACCCAACCATTCGTTTAGTGCACCTACCCTTATTGTGTATGATGCCGTTGCACTTGAAGGAGCACATGAATTTGTACTCGAAACGGTCATAGTTAAAGTTACAATATTTCCAACATCTCCAGAAGCAGGAGTATAGATTGGGGATAAAGTATTATCATCACTAATTGTGCCCGCTCCATTATGTGTCCATAAAACACTGCCATTCGTAGCACTTGCTCCAGATATTGTCGCGGTAGCACTTTGGCAAATGGTCTGACTTCCACCTGCAGTAGCTGTTGGTGAGCCTTCAACAAATACAGAATAGGTAGCTGTTGCGGCTGTACAAGGGCTATTGGATACAGTCATAGTCAAAGTGACAGTATGACCAACATCGCCAGCTACTGCGGTATAAGTTGGAGTTAATGTTGTTGCTCCGCTTAAGAAACCAGCTCCATTATGTGTCCATAAAATTGTTCCATTTGATGAACTTGCACCACTTATAGTAGCTGTTCCTGTCTGACAGACATTTTGGCTACCTCCCGCTAACGCAGTAGGAGTAGCGAAGATATGAACAGTATAAGTTGCTGTTGCTGAAGAACAAACGCCATTCGAAACTGTCATAGTTAATGTTACAGTATTTCCAGCATCTCCACTTCCTGGTGTATAAACCGGTGTTAAAGTAGTAGCTCCGCTTAAGGAACCTGCTCCATTATGAGTCCATAAGATAGTTCCGTTTAATGAACTCGCTCCACTTACAGTGGCTGTTCCTGTTTGACAGATTGTTTGATTTCCGCCTGCTGAGGCGGTAGGTGTTCCACTAACATTTACAGTATAAGTCGCTGTTGCGGCTGTACAAGGACTATTGGATACAGTCATCGTTAATGTTACTGTGTGTCCTGCATCGCCAGCTACAGCAGTATATGTAGGAGTTAATGTGGCCGTGCCACTTAACGAACCTCCTCCATTATGTGTCCATAAGATAGTTCCGTTTGATGAACTTGCTCCGCTTACAGTGGCTGTTCCTGTTTGACAGATTGTTTGACTTCCTCCTGCTGAGGCAGCAGGTTGTTGACTTACTGTAATTGTTGAAGTGTTTGATGTAGAACATCCATTTATGGAAGCAGTTGCCGTGTATGTTGTACTTGTGCTTGGGCTAACAGAAATAGATGTTGTGGAAGCGGTGTTAGGCGACCATGACCAAATCGGAGTAATTGGAGCACAACTTAGTACAAAATCAGGACGACTGGTGCTTGTTGTTGTTACGGTTGATGTTGAAGCAACAGTTGAGGCTGCAACTCCATCAGCATGGTAATGCACCCAACTTGAAGCAGAGGTAGCGGTATAATATTGGATAACAGCATCTGATGAGTTTCCGGTAATGGCATTTGAGAAAGTTGTTTCAACGATGATGTTGCTTGTTCCATTCCATGTAAATGGAGCGTTAAATGTTAACCTATTCGCATTTCCAGTACCAACAACAGGAGTAAAGTTAGCTGGTGCTATCACCTGTGTTAAACCTGACTGGAATGTAGTAATAGAAGGTGCAGAAGTTGCACCGATTGAAACCTGAAAATTCTGACAAGATGTTATTAAACCACCCCAATTTGATGCTAAAGAAATAACAGGGAAACCTATACTATTAATCTGGCTACCTGCGCTAAATCCTTTAGCGGTTAATTCAGAGGCTAGAATAAGTAATTGGTTACGTTGTCCGCCATAGTAAATGGAGAATACTGCAGGGAATGTAGTTGAAGTATTTTGGCTTACCTGCGTTCCAAATGTTCCTGAAGTGGTAATAGATCCTCCACTAGCCGTTAGTCCTTGTGCGCTACTATTACAAATGGTAGAGGAAGATGGAGTTACTGTTACTGCAGCAGGATAAGAGGAAGATCCAATCACGACAGAAGCTGTGTTAAAACAACCATTCAAGTCAGTACCAGTAACAGTATAAGTTGTTGCCGAAGCTGGACTTGCATTTACATTTGCTCCTGTTGTAATAGACAAACCTGTAGCTGGCCCCCAAGAATAGGTACTTGCTCCGGATGCTGTTAATACCACTGCTGAACCAGGTGTACAATAGGTAGCTGAACTTGGGGTAACAGCAACTAAAGGCAATGCATTAGTCGTAACAGAAGCATTGGACGAACATGTATTCGTGCAAGCATCCGTTATAGTACAAGAATATGTATGTGTTCCTGAACTTGCTGTAATAGTTGCCGTATTGCCACCAAAAGCAGAACCATCTTCTGTCCAGCTATAGTTATATGGAGTTCCACCACCACTTGGGTTAGCAGTTACAGTTTGATTACCCACACAAGCTGTTCCACCCAAATTTAATGCTCCACAAGTTAGCGCGCCAATTGAAATTGTCACAGTTCCAGTAGAACTGCAACCACTTGCAAAACCTGTAACTGTGTAAGTTATCGCACTTGTAATTGCTGAAGCTGTGGGACTTTCGATAGAAGTGTTATTCAAAAAAGTACTTGGATTCCAACTATATGAAGGAGATGGAGGTGAAAAAGAGTACGATTGACCAGTGGTTGGCTTTGTAGCTAACGAAGTCGTTTCAGAAGAAGAACTTGCGCTTGGAGAAGTGCCTGTTCCATTTAAAGAAAGATAATTCCCCGAAATGCCTGTTATTCCAATGGAAGCTGAACCAGAACCTACAGCATTTGCTTCCTGACGATAGATAAATTCCACTTTTCCTGTTGCCTCGTATAATTTCACTTGAAAAGAAATAACAGTAGCGTTAACCGCATAATTCCATTCCCAATTTAACCATTCGAATGTAAATATATGATTCCCAGAATTACCTGTCGTCAAATATGAAGCAGACCCTGTTGTTCCATCCAAATCATCCCATAATGGGGCTACTAATGGGGCAATTGAACTACTAGGTGCAGCCAAAGCGTTTGTGGCTGAAGACAAACCTGAAGCACTTGAATTGAAACTCAAAAAACCATTCGAACTAGGATAGACATTCGTGAAAGCGTTACCGCTATAATTAAATATAAACCCAATAGGAACTGCTGTTGCAATAATATCATCTACTTGAACTGCAGTAAATGGAGTTCCACCAGAAAGAGGGGTATATGTCGTTGAGTTAGCACCAAATATAAATGCGCTTGCTGACGCTGCCAAACTACCAGAAGCCGACAATGAAGAACTACCTCCTGAACATACACTAGAAGGAGTTGCCGACACAGTACCCATCGTTACTGCAGCTGAAGCTGTAATTGCAGCGGTGGTAGTAGCAGTACAACCTGACAATGTGCCTGTAACAGTGTAAGTGATAGTGGTTGATGGACTAGCATTTACAGTGGCGCCTGTAGTTGCAGATAAGCCCGTTGAAGGAGACCATGCATAAGTTGTAGCTCCTGATGCAGTTAACGATACTGCTGTTCCTCCTGGTGAACAATAAGTACCTGAAGTTGGAGTAACAGCAATGGGAACAGATATAACCGTGGTGGTATTGGTTGCTGCCGAAACTCCTACACATCCATTCGTGTTGGTATAATTTACGGTCACCGTTTTACTACCAGTCGTTAACCAGTTTAATGTTACTGTATTGCTTGTTGTTGCTAAACTGCCAGCTGAAATGGTATAATCTGTTCCAAGTGTTCCAGGAACAACCCAAGTATAATTTGTAAAACCTGATTGTGTTGTATAAACTGTTGCTGTATTTATACACGTAGAAGCAGCGGCAGATGCAGTAAATGTAGGCGTTGTGGCAGAATAGATATTTACCTGTCTTGAACCAGTTGCCCAAGTACCAGTACCACAACTTGGCGAACCACCTGGTGAAACGAAACAAGCATATGTAGATGCAGCTGTTACTGGTGATGTTGATAAATAAGTGTCAGTATTTGCTCCGTCAGCAGAACCTAAACTTGTCCAACCGGAAGTACTTGTACCTGTTGGAGCACTAACCAGACCTGTCTGATAATACCATTGATAAGAGAATGAACCTGAATTTACAGCTCCAGTAACACTCATTGAGCTTGGAGAGCTTCCACTGCAAATCGTTTCGGAATTGGTAGCACAGGAGTTGGCAGCTGTTGCACTATTGCGTGGTGCAGGTGTTGCCGTAGTAAAATCTGTTGAATTATTATTGCCATCCGTACATCCAGCGTTTGCTCTAAAATCAGAAGCGGTGGCACTTGGTGCTGGAGCTGCTGCAGTACCTTCAAAAGTTGTCGCGGTTCCATATCCTACTAAATCTATTAGCGTTGAACTTGCATTCAATATTTGAACCTTGCCGTTAGCCGCAGCCATATTTTGGCTGCCTGTTGCGTCAGCTGTAGGAAGAGCAGAACCAACTGCACCTCCAGAACCCAATGATATCAAATAATACTTGCCTGAAGCAATGGAACCACTTAACGACACTATTGTTGAGAAAGCCCCTGTGTTTGATGCATATTGGAGAACCCAACCGGTTAGTGATACAGTATTTCCAGTTGGGTTAAATAACTCAACAAAATCTGTATTATAGGTTGCACTTGCATTTCCACCCGCACCATATACCTGACTAATTACAACGTGAGTGTTATGATTTATCAATCCAACAGTACCATAGGCAACTGCGCCATTTAAGGTTGCTGTTACATCCAATCGAGATGTTGACTCACACCCACTTACAGTTTGACTTGCATAATAATGAGTACCCGAAACCACTGATGTATTCGAAGACACTACACTACCTCCTGATGAGGCATTGTACCAAACAATATTTGAACCAATGACAGCTAAACTTGCTACTGTAGAAGCACTACAAAGTGTCTGTCCGGAGCTTCCTGTAGGTGCTGAAGGAGTGGTATTAACGGTTACTAAAACATCTAGAGTTGAAGACTCGCAACCTAAAATAGTTTGGGTGGCATAGTAATTAGCCGATGTTAACGCTGTACCTGATGATAACAATGTGCCTCCAATAGTTGCATTGTACCAATTTATGGATGTGCCAGTAACTGACAAATTTGCAACTGTAGGACTTGTGACACTGCAGAAGGTTTGAGATGATGATCCAGTTGGGGTTGATGGTGTAGCATTAACTGTTACCTTAGTTACATTGGATGCAAGACTTTGCGTTGCGCTATCCTGTGCACATGAATTATCGGTTGAAAAGCCAACACAGAAATAATAACGGTCGCCAACCTCGGCTGCTGTTGTTAAGGGTGTATATGTATTTGATGTTGCTCCACTAATCAATTGAGCGCCTAAAATCGTATTACTATTTGTAGTATTATAATACCACTGATAGGAATAAGTTGGAGTCCCAACTGTACCCGAGGTAGTGATGGTATTTGTTAAAGTGGCCGCTGCAACTCCCTCACAAAGGGTTTGAGTAGATGATGGAGATACGGCAGAGCTTAATGGACATGTAGGAGAAGAAGCAGAAGTTACGGTTACATTTCCAGCAACATAGGTAATGCTGTAATTTGATGCTGTAAACGTGCCACCTATTGCAGCAGAAGGAATAGCATCATTGGTATAAACACCAGTTGTTGCACCTGCAACATCGGCAGAAGTATACGTTATGGTAACACTTCCGATGGTTTCACTATTCACCAATCCATTGCTCGAAAAGTCAAGAGAACCAATTGTTGGATTGGTTAATACATCTCCTTCGGTTTTAGAAATATTGTTACCCGTAATGGTTAATGCGGTTGTATTTATTGTTAACGTACTTGTATTATAAGTAATTGAATAATTGCTACCAGTGCCTGTTGAAAAAGTAACAGCCGAAGGCGTTATAGTATATGTTCCCACCGAAGCGGTAGCAAGATTACCAGCAGGACTACCACTATAACCAAGCGTAGCGCCACTAACTGCATCTGAATTATGTAAGCCCGATACGGTAAAATCAGTTCCTAAAGTTCCACTTGTTGGAGAAACTGTTCCATAGTTTTTTGCCTGTGCGCTTGCAGTGATGGATAATGAAGCAGGATCAATTGTTAAGGTACCTGTGACATAACTGATGGTGTAGTTGGCACTAGTTCCAGTTAAGAAAGTAACAGCTGAGGGGGTAATTGTATAAGTACCAACTGCAGCTGCTGCAAGGTTACCAGAACCGCTATAACCTAATGTGGCACCATTAACAGCGTCAGAATTTTGTAATCCTGACACTGTAAAGTTGGTTAAATAAGTCCCTGTAGTAGGAGCCGTTCCACCATATGTTTTATTTTGTGTACTTGCAGTAACGGTTAATGTTGGTTTATTTACCGTGTAAACTAATGTAGCACTACCAGTTCCACTACCATTTGTAGCAGATATAGTAATATTATATGTACCCGCAGCTGTTGTAGCAGCTACAGTAATTACACCCGAAGTAGTATTAACCGACATTCCTGAAGGTAACCCTGTTGTGGCATTATAACTGGTCGGTGTATTTGATCCTGTTATTATATAAGAAGAACCCGTACCATAATTTGAGCTAGCTGTCAACGAGCTATTGACAACAGGTGGTGGACCTAAAATATTCACACCATAATCTTCAAACTCGCCATCTATGCCAGTAGCACAAGAAGTAGTATACCCTGAATATCTCGAAGACACCCTCATTAATGTATTCCCTATTGCAGCTCCAATAGGCACAGTAACACTTAATGGGCACAGACTGCTTATTCCATTTGTCACATTTGTGGCTGTACCGAGGGTATATTCTTCACCCATTCCTCCACTACTACCAGCGGTTGTATTAAATGTTCCATCGTGGTTCCAATCGATCCATACTTTTTGATAATTTGTAAAACTACCACCAGTATTGGAGTAAACACTTAAATTGTATGCATTGCCGGCAATTACAGTTGTTGATATTGTTGCAGAATAATTTGTATAATTATTAAGTCCTGTTCCTGTATTACTAACGGTATTAAATATTACCCCAGAAATACCATCTGAAGTACCTGCGGAAGGAGTACAATAGACCACTGCAGGTGTTGCACTTACTTCAACTCCGCTACTCCAAACAGAACCTGAACGTGTGAAGAGTTTATAATAATAAATAGTGCCATTCGTGAGTCCAGTAATTACTGCTGGTGAAGTGCTGCCTTTGTAAACAACAAAACCGCTTCCTAATGCTGTACCAGAACCAAATGCAAGGTTTCCTGTATAAGCTGACCCATCACCTGTTGGTGTTCCATCATTTGCCGACCCTGCACGTGCCACAATAAGTATTTCGTTAAAACAATTTGCAGGATTTGTCCAAGAAACGGACGAAGATGTGTATAGAACTGAAGCCGCAGGAGAAGTAACATTAGCTGCTGTACTTACCACTATGGTGAGGGAAGCTGTTGTAGTACTACAGCCGTTACTTGCAGTAACAGTGTAGGAGGCCGAACCTGTTACAGTGGTTGGTGTTCCTGTGATAGCACCTGTGCTAGAGTTTAAATTTAAACCTGCTGGTAATGAGGATACCGTGTAACTAATGGTTCCTGTACCTGTGACTGCTGAAACAGTATTTGAAGTAATAGTTGTTCCTACACAATAAGTTGCTGATGAACTTATATAAGTCAAACTAGCCATTTTTGTAATTACGGTAATTGATAGTGCAGCGGTGGTGCTACTGCAACCGTTGCTTGCAGTAACGGTGTATGTAGAAGATACTGTTACTGTAGGTGTTCCTGTGATTGCCCCCGTTGTGGTATTTAAACTTAATCCTGTTGGTAAGGCTGGTGAAACAGAATATGTAATTGTACCGCTACCAGTAACCGAAGCTACTGTATTAGAAGCTACAGCAACAGTGGTACAATAAGAATTTGAAGTTGACGAATAAACTAAACTTGCCATATTATCAATTCCTGAACCTACTGCTGCAACGTTTACATCTGCAGAAATTCCACCTCCATTTATAACAATATTTCCATTATAAGAAGTTGAAGTTGTCGGGGTAAATTTTACATATACACTTGTGTTTATTGAACCACTTGAAGGGGTCAAGGTTAAAGTTGATGTATAAGAACCTCCAGAGGAAGTAGAATAAGAGAAGCCTGCTAAGGCATTAACGGTTACATCTCCAGTTAAATTAACGGCTGAAACATTAAATGAATTTGGTGATGAAGTGGTATTGTCGCAAATGTTTCCAAAAGAAGCAAGTGAACCTGTAGAAAGAGTAGGAACAGCAGCTTGTGTCGTAAATGTCCATACAGAGCAACCTGTTGCGGAACCTGTTGCATTTCTTGGTATAATTTTCCAATAATAAGCGGTACTTGCTGACATAGTACTGCCAGGAGTATAGGTGGTTCCTGACTGATTGGTTCCGTTTGCTATATTTGTTGGAGGGTTGTCGGTTCCAAAATAAACATCGTAACTCGATGCGATGGACACAGTACCCCATGAGAGTGACGCTGTCTGGGCTACTCCGGTTGAACCAGTTGTTGGAGAGGTGGCGGTTGCACAAGAAGGCAAAGTAAATTGATCTGCTCCAATATCGGTAGCGGTAGGACGTGTAGCACAATCAATATCCAAAGTTGCCCAGGCTGTGTTGGTTGCATAACTTGGATCTGCTGCACTAGCAATTGTTGCCGCACTTGCATGCAAATCGGTAGACGATGTAAATACAGGATCTACACTTTTCGAGTTTGCATCAGGCAGGGCAGTGATTGCTTGCCAGTTTGCTAAAGAAGCATAATCGGTTGTTGCACCTAAACCCACGAATCCATTCGTGTTAGCAACATATAAGTCGTTATAATTAGATACCGAACCAGCAGGACCAAAGGATGTGGCGCTTGTTGTTATCCAGCAATAGTGTTTTGCAGAACCACTTTGTGCTGCTGTGGTATTGGATAAAATGTTGTTTCTAATTTTTAATACTGGCCCTGATGTTGAACCAATTTCTAAACATGTATTTGAATTACCAAGTGTTGTTGCATTTATTGAAACTGAGTTAAACTCAGCATAGATACCAGATCCACTACCACTTCCTGCAGGTTGGAAACTCATACCAATGACTTTACGTGTTGTAAGAGTCGTATTTGTTGTAGCACTTTGCAGGTTCCAGATAAAATTGTTGTAAACACGTGCAATACTTCCAACATTCGCATTTTGGTTTATTCTAATCCCTCTTGCTATTTGACCTGTTGTTGTTCCTGTACTAGTACAACTTATTCCTGAAATTTTATTAAGATATATTTCGCTTGTCCCTAAGTTAACTGTTGCATTTGAAGGTGTTCCAAATTCAAGCCATATTCCATCTGCTACAATGCCTGCTCCTGTGGTTGTAACATTAGTGACATCATTATTATATATTTTACAAATGGCCTGATTTAAAGCCTTGATTCCGAAAGTAGTTGTTGCTCCATTACCAATATCATTAGATGTTGCAGGGTCACCGATTACATTTCGTGTAGCACATGCAGTAGTTCCAATCTCACAACTTTGATCAGGGAAAGAAACGTTACCATTTAATAGTATTCCACTGTAGACATTCTTAATGGTAAGGTTATAATATTTGTTAGTAGAGTTAGCATTTCCAGTAGCAGAAGGAGTAGAGACTGCGTTTTGATATATACCAATAGAACTAGTGTTCGCTCTATTTAAGGTAATTGTTGTATTTTTGATAGTATTATTTTGAGCTCCGTTTGTAGTTGATGCATTAGTAATATAATATCCATACTCTACCGCGCTTCCTGTATTTTCGGTAATATCGATGCCATCAAATGTAATATAGTCACCACCATTAATAGCTATTCCTGCGTCAGAAGTTCCAGCGGTACCTGTAGGTTTAATAATTGGGTTTGCTCCAGAACCGGATTTTTGAAAAACAATTGGATTCGCTAATGTGCCTGTTGCGGTTATAATAGGACAATTTTCTATTGAAACTAAATTTGCATCAACATTAAAAGTTACTCCACCTGTTCCAACACCGTAGGTATTAAGCGCATTAATTGCTGTAGTAAATGTTGCATAATCCCCACCAGAAGCTTTTATTGTTTTTGTACCTGTCAATTGAGGGAATGATGTTAATGAAATCTCATCAAGTGCTGCGGGAGGATTTGCAATTGTTGAAACATCACTTTTCCAACTAAAAACTAATCTATACACGCTTCCAGGATTACCTGATAAAGCAATTGTTTCAGAATTCCAAGTAGCAGAGTTCAGTTTATACATACCAGTAATTGCACCAGCACCAGATACCTGATAAGTAGCACTAACACCAGTGTTGGCAACAGGGGTTCCAATATTTGCTGAAGTACCCCAAAACACTTTAAGGTTATCCCAATCTGATGTAGTAGTACCCTCACCAAGTGCTTTCCATTTAAAAGTTAAAGAAAGAACCGAATGGCCAGTTGGTATTGTAACATCGTAATAAATATGTTGCACTACTGAAAGTTGTGAATATGTCCATGCGGAAGAATTCGAAGAAATGAATGCACATTTCGTTCCTGAGCTCACAACAGGAGTTGTTCCAACAATCCATGCATCTGTCGAAGAATTAACAGCGGTCCAATGGTTTAGAGCTGGAGTTGCTCCTGTTTCAAACCCTCCGTCTCCTGTTGGAGAGATAAGTGTAGTTTGAGCAACACTCACAACTTTAATTCCTAATAATGCCACCAGCATTAAACTAATCTTTAATAACCTTTTTCCTTTCATCATTTTCTTTTCTGTTTTTGTAATTTTTCTCATGTTCTTTTGTTTTTGTTTTTTATTCTATTTTTTATTTTGGGTTACTCTTTTTCTAATCCTTTATCACAGTGTATCAACTCATTTGACGGCCTAATATTAGAAATTAAAACTTAATTATTTTTGACTATTAGTCAAACATACGACAAATAGGGTTAAATGTAGCTTATGGCCCCGCAAATGGTTAATTTCATTGGTTCACCAAAAACTAGCACGTTGCAAATCGATTGCAAATAGTTGCATGCGTAGGACATAAAAGTTGAAT
>CAIWDF010000065.1 GCA_903911435.1 uncultured Bacteroidota bacterium | reverse complement strand
TGGGGTGTTGCGGGGAAAAATGAAGGCGGCTTTGCCGCCTTTATTTTTCCCCTTGTATTAAAAAAAAGGCTGTCATCCTGAGCGTAGCGAGGGATCTCTTTTTAGGCATTAGTGAATAGTGAATAGTGAATAGGGAATAGGGAATAGGGAATAGGGAATGGTGAATAGGGAATAGCGAATAGGGAATAGGGAATAGGGAATAGGGAATAGGGAGGTGCTTCGTGTAGGCATTAGCGAATAGGAAATAGGGAATAGGGAATAGGGAATAGGGAATAGGGAATAGGTTTCACCGCTAAGGCGCCAATGCGCTAAGGAATGTAATTGTAAAAATAATCTAAGTGTCTCTTCGTGTCTTGGTGTCTTCGTGGTGAAAACACCTTCGGAGAGGGTCGGGGAGAGGCTTCCAAAACTAACAACCAAATAACCCATTTCTTTGTATATTTGTAAGATGAAAAAGTGGTAGCATTTATTCCACTTATTATTTTGAACTTGGTTCAGTAAACCTAAGGATAATGGATAACACGAAAACAGAATAGTAATAGCTCATTAAAAACAATGTCAGTACCTAATCATACTTTTTCGCAGCTAAAGTCAATGGACTATAGCGAACTGCTCGAAACGCTGAAAAAAACACATGCCAAGCCCGAGTTGTATTTGTTCAACCTGCTTATCCATAAAGCTCCTACTTATGAAATAGCACTGCTTTGGCTCGAACAAATGCCAATGAAACCTGATGAGGCCAGCTATATCCATATCATCAAGCATGCACCTGATTATGCTATTGTACTCCGCTGGATGGCAAAGATGGAGGAAGAAAAAATAACATTGAAAGCAGAAGTGTACAACAGGCTTATTTATCTTTCACCTGACCATGAAACGGCACTTGATTGGTTCGGAAAAATGAAAGAAAAAAATTTGGAGATAGATGGAATTACGTATACAGCACTCATTCATAGTTGCGAATCTTATGAAGGAATCATGTATTGGTATCATAAAATAGTGAATGAGCACTGGAAGGTAGATAAATTTATATATAACAAATTAATAAGATACTCGCCCGATTACACTACCGCCTTTGAATGGTATAAAACAATAGGAGAAGCAGCAGCAGACAAAGTAACATTTAATGGTTTGATTTATAAAAGCACTGATTATTCAACTGGATTATACTGGTACAATCGTATTAAAAAAAATCAAGTGAGGGTCTCAAGTTATCATTCGCTCATTATTTTAAGTCCCAATTTTGAAACCGCTTTGTCCTATTATCAAATGATGGATCCAGCTCAGGTAACTAATTCCACCTTAAGTCAGCTTGTTGCTAAAGCTGACAAATACGAAACAGCACTATTTTGGTTCAACAAAATTGAAAACGGAAAGGCAAGTAATAGTGCATATTCCCATCTTCTCCAACTTAGCCATGACTACGAAACAGCTTTAAAATGGTATGAGTATATTAAACACGAAAAACAGAACGTATTTACTTACAATGCATTTATTGTAAAAACACCGGATTATGAGACCGCCTTATACTGGTATAATAAAATAGAACCGGGCGAGGCATTTGTTTACACCTATAATTTTCTAATCGATAAATCTCCTGATTATGAAACCGCTTTATATTGGTTCAATAAAATTGGAAAAGAAAATGTGAACACCTTTTCATACAACGGGCTCATCATTAAATCACCTGATTATAATACTGCATTACATTATTTGGAAATGATTAAACTTTCGGGTTTAGAGGTTATGAGCAGCACTTATGAACGACTGGTTTACATGTCGCCAGATTATGCTACCGCCTTGCACTGGATAAATAAAGTAAAAGTGGGTGAACTGAAAATTTTTGGCATCAGCAGGATGATGCTGCATAGCCCCGATTACGATACAACATTGCAATGGTTTAGTAAAATAATTACGAAAGAAATTCATGTAGTTGTTTACAATATACTTATTGAAAAATCACCCGATTACGACACAGCATTGGTTTGGTTTAATAAAATAATACCGGGCGAAGTTACCACTGTTTCGTATAGTTATTTATTAAAACGTGTTCCCGATTTTGAAACTGGTTTATACTGGTTTAAAGAACTGGAAAACTCTAAATTAGAAATTAGATTTGGCCATTATGCTACTTTATTCGACTTGGCCAGCCACGAAAATGAAGAAAAAAATATTTTTCCTGACTTGATGTGTTTATACGAAAAATTGATGGCAAATGGTTTTAAAGCTGATGTGATAACCTTTACAATTCTTATTCTAAAATGCAAGGATATGGATGAAGCATTCCGCCTGCTCGAACTGATGATTACTCAAAAAGACCAATATGACCATTTAATCATTCCGAATAAAGTAACGAAAAGTATTATGGTGAATAAAGCCGGTGATGATCTCCAACTAATAAAGAAAATATATGATTGGTTTGATAAAAATGCCGAGTCCGAATCTACCTCAGAATGAAGGTATGTTTACAGCATCTGTATAGCACAGCTGGCGCGAGTTTTCAACTCGTGACAAATGGTAGGTGGCGTCTCGCCACAAAAGACCTCACCCCTTAGTGCCCTCTCCACAAAATCTATTGTTTGTTTTGGAAAGAGGAATGTGAAAATAGTAAATAATTCTTTAGTAAAAAACACAAGTCTCCTAGATTATTTTTTGCATTATTTAATGTTTTGTAAATCTTTTTTGCAAAAATTGCAAATAGAGGACAATTTCAAACCGATTTGTTTTCAGTTTTGCAAACCTTCGGGTATTTTCATTTTGGTGAGGCAGATTTCCGTTTTACCCATCCAATCCAACCCTGTACTTTTGTGTCGAAATTTATTTCAATTCAATACAAGCAAGAAATTATTAATTCACTTAAACAAAAAAGAAAATGAAAAAGTACAACACAATTATCAAATGGACAGCCCGCATCCTGGCTATGGCTTTTGCGGCATTTATCAGCATTTTTGCAGCGGATGTTTTTGAAGAATCACTTAGCTTTTGGCAAACTGCGCTGGCACTCACCATGCATCTTATTCCTACCTTTTTGATTATTCTTATCATCGTCCTTTCGTGGAAATGGGAACTGGTGGGAGGCATCGCATTTTCGGCTCTCGGACTTACTTATATCATTATGGCATGGGGTAAATTCGCTTTAGTCGCTTACTTTATGATTTCAGGTCCTCTTTTTATAATGGGAATTCTTTTCATTATCGGTTGGTTTACTAAGAAACAAAATCTGAAATCATGAACCACATCTCCTACCACAAAGAAACGATGAAGGAACAAATCCAAAAACCGTTTACTGTTAAGCGCTGGACACTGATGACCTGTGCAGGATGGGTTATCGGTATTTTATTAATTTTCGGATTGGGTGCACTTACTGAAACACTTGGAATAGGTGGAGATTCCGGAGGTCAGGCCGGAATAGGTATAGGTATGGGTGCAGGAGTTGGATGGATGCAGGCAATAGCTCTCCGGAAGCATATACAAGCCACCCAAAAATGGTTTTGGTTTTCTGTACTTGGATTTAGCGCGTCCTATATTTTATTTGATATCATTGTCATTTTTATACCTGTTGACCTTCGCGCTGAAACAGTTTTGCCACTTGCCTCTGCCTTAGGAGCCGCTTTTGCCGGCTGGCTGCAATACTACTTTTTGCTTAAAAGTATTTCGCCACGGGCTAAAAGATGGGTAATCTATAATTGCGGAAGCTGGCTGCTGGCACATCTGTTTACGGAGTCCATTTTTCTTATAAATATGGGTAAAGAACCCCGATACATTATTATTCCGCTAATCTTTATTATGCTGCTGGTTGGAGGGGGGCCTTTACTTGGCATCCTCACAGGTCGGTTTTTTGTATCTGTTTTTAAAAAAGAGAATACACCATAAATCGCTGCTAGGGCTGAATTTACAAACCGCCTCCTTGTGAAGCTTGAAAACAGTTACAAATGAAACGTTATTTACTTATAAAAAAATACTTTTAACAAAAAAAACAAATTAAAATGAAAAATATTTTCACATTAAACTCTTTGAAAATGGGAATTCTTATCCCTGTACTGTTTGTTTTCCTTTTATGCAGCTGCAACAAATGGATGGTTCCTCCCGAATATGTTGGAGAGTGGAAAACAAAAAAATCAAATATAACCGTTAGAACAGAGCCTCAGGTGATGAAGTTTAAGTTTACCTCCGACTCTGCTCTCGTTTCCGTTAAAATAAACAGCGACAAAACAGTGAGTGGTATTATTGGCTCCGCTGAATTTGTTAACGGGAAGTTAAAGAAAAACTGGGGGCTTCCTCCTTCCGTAACCGGAGTTTCGTATATTGTGGAATGTGGTTCTGTTGGTAAACTATTTCCTAATGACCCCGTTACCGGCAAGGAAGTGGAATTGTGGTTAAGCCCGCTAAAAGGAAATGATGTAATGGAAGCTGAATTGCGGCTGACCCAACATAAGGCGGTGTTTCCGATGGCAGGGATGCTTTTTACTAAGGTTCATTAGGCATTTCTTCATTAGGTAAGGGTAACGAAAAATAACAAACTTACCAATGAGGGGTGGGGAAAAGTTTAACTCAGATGTTGTGCGAGAGAAACAACTGGTGCGCGAGATATGATTAAAAAGATGGCGGGATGCCACCAACGAGGTGGCACGAGAGATTAGGCATTAGTGAATCCCGAAGTATCGGGACAGGTAGCGAATCTCAACAACCAACAACTAAACTGTGTCTTCGTGGTGAAAATCTTAACAACTAGCAACTAACAACCAACAGAAGCAAAACTCAAAAGAGTCAATTTTTTTTCTAGGAGATGATTTTCGCTAGAATTTGAAATTCCTTAAAAAACGCGGTAGTGAAAAAAATTCTATTATCTTTGTAAGAGAAAACTTACTTACATTTATGGTAATTACTTATAAAAAGGGACTTAAGGATGCACATCAATAATACACGTATTAAACAATAAATTCTAATAAAACATAAAAAAGGCCAACTCTTTTTTTATATGGACAGAAAATTACTAACCACCTTACAAGAAATAGAAAAACTCGTACTTCGTTTTTCGGCTATCAACACGTTTGATGAACTTATAGAAATCATCAAGGTCAATATTGCCTCTATAGCTCCCTCCGATTCTATGGGCTTATACCTCTTTGATAAAGAACAAAAAAAATTAAAATTATTTTATGCCCAAGGATTCACCGAATCCGAACGGCAGGAAGCCGAACGAACAGCCATGGAGAGGCATCCCGGCCATGTTTTTGCCACTGGCGAAGTGGTATGGGTGAATGACCAATTGCTGCAAACAGATAAACATTCTATTGACTCCCGAACGAATGCAAAAACCAGGTCGCGCCTTTACGTTCCGGTGCGCACCAAAGATGAAATTATTGGAGCTTTCGGAATTCAAAGCAACTTGCCCGATGCTTTCACCGAAATTCACGTGGCGTTGCTCAAAGTTTTTGCTTCTCTGGCGGCTGATGCCTATGTAATAATTACAAAGAGCAACCAACTGATTGCACAAAATATAGAAAACGAAAAGTTGTCCACATTGGCTCGAAACATTCGAAATAATATTATTTATACCGATGCACAAGGAAGGATAACATGGGTAAATCATCATTTCGAAGCGTTTACCGGATACCACCTGGAGGAGATAATGGGTAAAAAGCCCGGAAGCTTTTTGAGGGGAAAAAACACAGAATCCACCATTTCACAGAAAATGAGTGATGCTATTGCCAACAAGGCGAATTTTAATGGCACCATCACCAATTATAAAAAATCGGGTGAGGAATACATGGTAAATATCATCATGTCCCCTGTTTTTAATCCCGATGGACAGCTCATTAATTTTGTATCAGTGCAGATGGATGTTACGCTGGAAATGGAGCGAAGCAAACAATTGGAAGTTTCGAAGCAAAAGTTAGAAGCCGCCTTTGATTTGTTGCAAGTAGAACAGAAAAAATACAGCGCATTGGTGGAAAATACCGATGAGTTAATGACCTCCATGGATGCCGAAGGAAACATTACATTTGCCAACTCGGCATGGCTTAACAAGATGGGCTACACGGCCGAAGAGGTGCTCCACACCAGTTTGTTTCGATACATTCACTCTTTGTCTCAAGAACATTGCATGCAAATTTTCAGCAGCCTTTCGGAAAGTAATGCTTTGTTCCAAGTTTCATATAGTTTAATAAGCAAAGCCGGTGAACGGATAGAAATAAGTGGCAATGTAAATTTGGTTTACGAAAATAAGGTTTTAAAAAGCCTTCATTCTTATTTAACAGATGTTACCCAGCTCAACTTAAACAAACTCGCTCTTCAAAATTACAAAGTAGCCATTGACAAATCTTCCATCGTTTCCATCACAGATATATATGGAGTAATTACCTATGTGAATGACAAGTTTTGCGAGGTCTCAAAATATTCGAGAAAAGAATTGATTGGAAAAAGGCACAATGTGGTCAATTCAGGTTATCACTCCAAAGAGTATATAGCCGAATGTTGGAATACCATTTCAAAAGGAAAAGTATGGCAAGGTTTGTTTAAAAACCGAGCGAAAGACGGATCTTTTTATTGGGTAAACAGCACTATTGTGCCCTTTTTGAAAGACGGGAAAATATATCAGTATGTATCCGTGCGCCACGATATAACTAAACAAGTAGAGCTCCAACTGGAAGTAGAAAGTCAGAAATTATTTTACGAAAACATCCTAAATCACATACCAGGCAATGTGGCTGTTTTTGACGAGCAGGGAAAATACCTTTTTGTGAATCCAAATACCATTAAAAACGCTGCAATGCGCAAATGGGTTATTGGGAAAGATAATTTTGAATACTGCAAACACAAGGGCATTTCCGATGAATTGGCTGTTGAAAGACAGCAGCAGTTTGACCTGTTGAGGCAAAATGGAAACATGATTAATACTGTTGAAAAAAAATTGGAGAAAGATGGCTCCTATTCTTATATGAACAGCACCATGTTGATACACCAATACAAAGGAGAGAAGTTAATTGTGGCCTATGGTTTAGATATTACAGCCATCAAAAACGCAGAAGAAGAAATTGGAAGATTAAAAAACTTTTACGAGAACATACTTGATAATATACCCGAAGATGTGGCAGTGTATGACAAGAATGGGATTTTTGTTTACCTCAATCCTTCGGCTGTTAAAGATAACGATTTGCGCAAATGGCTCATTGGAAAAGACCATTACGATTATTGTGCATATAGGGGATTGCCCTTAATTTTGGCCGACACAAGGAAAAGTCAATATGAAGAATTAATTGAGACCGGAAAGCGCCTCGAATTTATCGAAGAAAAAGTTCTGAAAAATGGAGAGATCGAATATATTCAAAGGCAACTCACCTCGTTCTCTATTCAAAATATGCTCTACGTGCTAGCCTATGGAATTGATATTTCGGAAATCAAAAAAAATGAAGCACAACTTTCGACACTCAAACAGTTTTATGAAACAATTCTCGAAAAATTGCCTGCCGACATTGCTATTTTCGATAAAAATCATAAATATATTTATTTAAACCCAATCGCCATCAAAGACGATACCTTACGAAAATATATAATTGGTAAAGACGATTTCGAATATGCCCGTTATCGAGGAAGAGACACGAATGGAGCCGAAGTAAGAAGAAAGAAATTTTTGGAGGCCGTAAAAACTAAAAATATAGTAGGTTGGGAAGACGAATCACCTGATGTAAATGGAAATATACACACTAAGTTTCGTATGTTTTACCCGGCTTTTACAGCAACCAACAAATTTGATTTTATGATTGGCTATGGAATAGATATAACCGAAATCAAAAAAAATCAACAAAAAGTAATAAAAAATGAAGCCAAAATAGAATCCATTATGCAGTCTGCACACGATGCCATTATTATTATTGATGCCAGTGGTGTTATCTCTTTTGCCAATCCCGCTACCGAAAACATGTTTGGTTGGGAGCTCAACGAAATGCTGAATAAACCAATAGTACAAACTACATTTCACCACCGGCTCATGCCTTTTCTGAATAAAGAATTTGGAAAATATAAAAACAATAAAGAGAATACCGTTTTCAATAAATTAACCGAGTCGTTTGCATACAAAAAAACCGGAGAGCGTATTCAAATTGAGTTAACCGTTATACCGCTCGAAGTGGATGGCGAAATTTCTTTCTGTGCATTTATCAAAGACATCTCAGAACGCAAAAAATCCGAAAAAGTAATCTTGGATTTTAACACGAATCTTGAGAAAGAAATAAAGCAACGCACAAGTCAGCTCGAAGCAGCAGTGAAAGAACTCGATTCGTTTTCCTATTCCGTATCTCACGATTTAAAATCTCCGCTCAGAGGCATCGGGGGATACGCATTGGCTTTGTCCGAAGATTATGGTTCTATACTGAATGAAGATGGAAACGATTTGATTGCTAAAATACAGAATTCAGCAATCAAAATGAACATGCTCATTGATGACATGCTTAAATTATCAAAAGTAGGTCGAACAGATTTGTACAGAGCAAAAATAAATATCTCAGAATTGGCAATCGAAATAATCGAACAGATAAAAGAAGACACCACTCGAAAAGAGGTGAAATTTACCGTAGAGCCCAATATGTTTTTGAATTGCGACAAAAAACTATTCGAAATACTATTGACCAATTTAATTTCAAATGCAGTAAAATTTTCCAATAAAAGAGAAATTCCTGAGGTATCTATCGGCAAAACGGGTGATGCTGAAAAGGAAATATTTTATGTCAAGGACAATGGAGCCGGATTCAATATGAAAGCAGCAGCCAATTTATTTGGCGCCTTTCAGCGCCTCCATAAACAAGAAGATTTTGAAGGAACGGGAATAGGATTAGCCACCGTCCAGCGTGTCATTAATTTGCATGGAGGACAAGTCTGGGCGGAATCAAAAGTAAACGAAGGAGCCATCTTTTATTTCCAACTGAACAATCTCGCAGATTAATTTACTACTCAATTTGCTCCGAAATATCCACTTAAGATAGCGACCTAGCAATATTGATTCTTCGTTTTTTTAATGATTGGGAAGATCCTTTGGATGCAGCAGACCTAGGAGTTTATTAATTAATAGTTGGTACAAGAAAAGTGTCTATTTGCTATTGCCTAATTAAATGTCTTAGTGATGAAAACAACGCTCACTAGCGTTTATTAGTGCACCAATTCATATAATAAGGCTAAAGGGTGATTTGGAAGTTTAAATATAAATTCAATTTTTAGATCGAAAATTTCTTTTAACTCATCAATTTTTCTTGATACAAATTTGTAATCAACAGATTTAACTTCTACTGGCTTTTTCGATAAAATATCATTTTTAACCTTAAATAAATCAGATTTTGATGTGCTAAAATTGGCTAATTTTTCTATCAGGTTATTTATTTGTTTTTCCTCTTCATCGGGAATGGAAATAAGCCATGTTATCCCTGACCAATTTCCTTTTATCAAGGCTTTTTTTGTAAACATTGCCAAAACAAACAATCGATTTAGTTCTTGCAAAACAATAAGTATTCGTTGATTTTTCACATCACTGTTAATCTCTAACGAAACCTCTTGTTTTACTTTACTTTTTTTGAGCAACTTATTTATATCAGTTTGATCACCCAAAAATACTTCCATACAAAGCGCATAACCTTTTATGGTCTCTTCTATGCTCGATATTAATACGGGGAGTGCTTGCGTGTAATTCTTCTTATTCGACAATTGCAGCGCTCTATTGTAAAGCTTTTCTGAATTTTTGAAGTGAAGTTCAATTCCAAATTTCAGATTTTCGATTCTTTTAATTGAATGTTTCAGCATTTTTCAATTTAAGTTTTTAGTCCAACATTTAGCATAGCGTTATCAAGCGCTACTTTTTCAAAAGCAAAGTTAATAATTTTTTTTATTTGTTATTTCGATTTTTTTTTCATTATTAACACAAACCTATGGGAGTATTTATGTATTAATGGATTAATAAAGGTTTAAACACGCTTTACTTGTTATATTTGCACTATCAAAACATATCAAATTGCACAAATGAAAAGGATATTCGTATTCTTAATTCTTTTAAGTTACAATATCAAAGCACAACCAAACGCTGTATTGCGTCCTGTAAACTTAGATTCAACCTTACACGAAAACATCATCCTTGCGCTTAATTATTTAGAGCAAACGCAACGAAAAAGCACTAAAGCCGGTGTTTATTACAAAGGAGAATGGCAAACCTATATGAATCTAAACAGAAGTTTTTTTTTATTAGGTAAAAAAAGGAATGTTGACGATTCTAATTGTTTTTCGGTAGCGTTCATTCATAATATTTTAGCCAAAATTTATCTTTCTTCTCCCGAGTATAAAACAATTCCAGCCATGTTAGATTTGTCTTTCGAAAGAATAATGGCTTATAAAACCAACAACAAATTTAATTTCTGGAATTTACTTCCTCCCAATAGAAAGTTGTTGAAGACCGACATCGTAGGACAACAACCAATGGTGAGACGACCAACCAATTATACATTGAAATCAAAATATATTAATAATGCTGCTAATGTAGTTGAAGATGCTGACGACACCGCATTGGGCTACACAGCCATGGCACTTCACCAAAAAACAAATCATACGAGTATCGATTCTTTCAAATTAAATTCGATGTTTGTTACTTCTATTTTTGATAAATACCGCGATTTAAATAGGAAAAACAGACATTGGTACAATTATATGTTTGGAAACGATCATAACACAGGAGCGTATTTAACCTGGTTGGATGATGAATATGAGTTCAAACATTGGAATATAGTAAAAGTGATAGGGCACAATGCTACTTTTTATCTTCCATTTTCCGAGTGTTTCCCTCACCCTTATAAGCCATATTTACCTTACGGAAGCAATGATTTGGATGGTGTTGTTAATGCAAATGTTCTGAATGCTCTTTCGTATTTCGATCTATCAAATGCCGAAGGTTTTGCGTCAACAGTTAAATATATTGAGAGAAAATGCAAACAGAAAAAATTCACCAGAGTGGCAATATACTATCCCAATATCTATCAATTTCCTTATTCGGTAGCCAATGCGTTCTCGAATTGCATTCCACAATTAAAAACAAGTACAGACTATATATTACAATTTATTTTAGACAATCAAAATAAAGATGGAAGTTGGTCTTCGAGATGGGTGGTTAATAAAAGAGACAAACTTCAATCAACTGTTTATGCAGTAAATGCTTTAATAAAAATTGGTAATTTCGAAGAAAATAAATCGAAAGAATCAATAGAAAAGGCTATTCACTATATCCTCGAAAATACTATTAATGATGGCAATGGAGTACATTGGAAAGGTGGAGTTTTTTTTTCGGGAGGTACAGTAATACGTAATTATTTGTTTTGGAAATCAGATGCCTATACAACGTCAATTGTAATTGATTCATTTGTTAACTACTCTAAATATTTGCAACAAAGCAATAAAAATTATACAAATTGAAAATACTTCTACAAATACTGATATTGTTATTTTTTTTAAATAAGGGCAACGCTCAAACAATTCAGAATATTTCTCAGGGAATAGAATCGGATAGTAGTTTTTACCATATTACCAAAATAAGCAATAACGAATATTGGGTGGGTGGCGAATACGGTATCTTAAAACGAATGGATTCAGTTGGCAACATTTCAGCTATCAACTTTCCTAACGAAGGTTTAAGGATTTTAAAAATAGAGAAAACAAACAATTATGTTTTTATCGCAACTGATAATGCTGTAATTTATAGATACGACATAGCAAAAAAGGAATTTATAAAGAAAACATTTGAGGTATTAAAAAATAAATGTTTTTACGATTTAATAGTATTGTCGGATGGTAACCTTTTAGCTTGTGGTGGCTCAACCGGAATTTCTAAATCGGTTAAAGAAATCCCTAATGGATTTATTGCATCAATGGACCAAGATTTTAATAATTTTAATATTGTATGGAATAAGCGATTCAAATTTGCTTGGTCGCTTCTAGAAACAAATAATCACGAAATATTGGCTTCAACATATAATGGACTTACTTCAACAATCATCAAATCGGAAGATCGTACTGCTTGGAAAAAAGATACCAAAATAAAAGGTTTGATTTATGCGCTATACCTTATCGACAATCAAATTTGGTATTGTGGAAGCAAAAATTATCATATTCACAAAGATGGAATAATAGGTTCTAAAGAATCTAAAAACAATAGATTTTGTTTTAATACATCCGGCTGTATCTGGAATATGGATTGTTGGAATGGAAAAATAATAGCATCAACAGTAAGTGGAGAAGTTGTAATTTTGAATAAAGAAACCTCTCAATTATCTAATATTTTAATACCAAACACTTTTGCACTATATGATATCCAAAAAATCTCGAATTCGAAATACTTTTTTATTGGACATGGTCATACAATTAAAATAGTTGATTTTTCAACTTTAAAAACTACAAATTAATAGTTTAACTTTTTGCAAGGTGAAGTTCTAATTGCAAATAAGGAAACCTATTGTCCAATTAAATGATAAAACACCCTATGGCTCGAGTTTCACATCTCTTCATGCCTTCATGTCTTCGTGGTGAAAATTCAACAACTAACAACTAGCTGGCGCGAGTTTTCAACTCGTGACAATAATTAGGTGGCGTCTCGCCACAACAAGAAAAATCAGACGTCTTTTGTAAAATAAAGTGGCGAGACGCCACCAACATATCGGCACGAGTGAGGACACTCGCGCGCAATGTCATTAAGTTAAGGGTTCAAAAAGCAGGTTTAAAGTTCTTTGTAATGGTCGGTTTCTTTCGTTTTCTGTACTTAAGAGTATTTCTTGGAAAACTTCTGTTTGGTCTTATCGGAATTAAGTTTTTTAAAAACAATTTCTCCAACTCATTCAGTACATTTTCTGTGCTACTGTCTTTTTAAAATAGTTCGACTAAACGAGTTTTTATAAAACCTATTGACAGATTTGTGTTTTGAGGGTGCAATTTGCATAAAATTATGCAATTCTAATTGCAAACTTTTTTTGACTAAAC